>NZ_BDGM02000008.1:0-106245 GCF_001748485.2 Tepidibacillus sp. HK-1
CTTTGCCGCCGGCTTCCTTCAGATTCCACCTCACGATGGACACCCTTGCCTTAGGCTAATGGTTGGTTGCTACATACCCCCATAACGGACTTTCACCGTCTAGTTAATCGCCATGCGTGGCGCACTAAAATGCAAAAAATGCCTAGTTAAACTAGGCATTTTTTAATGCATCCAACACCTGAAGATCTAATTTCTTAGCTGCTTCAGGATTATAAGTCTTTTCTGTTTGGGGTTGGACGGAAATTTTGGAACCATAGTACATTACTTCATGGACACTTTGTACCAACACCTCAATAAGTGCAAGCTTAAATGGGATCCCTTCAATCTCATCCTTCAATATATTCGCTTGCCCGGAAATGGTATAAATCGTTTCTTGATGAAAAATAGTCATCGCAATATCAGGATTTTGTTTAATGTTCGTCACAATCTGGGAACGTTGATCAACTGCAAAGCGTATTGTAGTTGGAGTTTTGGCGTAAGTCCATGATATAGCATTAACAAAAGGCTTGCCTTGATCCATCAATGTTGTTAAAAGCACCAATTGCTGTTCTTGCATGTATTGATATAAGCTTTCCGGTAATTGCTCACATCCACCTTTACTCATCAAAATCCTCCTTTTGCGGCTGTGAAAGTTCAGTTTCTTCGGTCTTAGTTATAGCATATGCATTTTTTAATTTTTCCTGAACTTTTGCCAACTCTTGATCATCAATGTAAACATATGGAGTTTTCCAATAAGAGTTCATTTCAATCGTCTGAATCGAATCTTTATTTGCACCTTTAAAATCCCAAACTAGCTTTTTCATTTCATCAGGGGTTAGGTTTGTTTTAATATGATCTCCTGCAACATCAAGAATATCAAATACATTTGTAATTCCTTTAAATGAGCTCATTTTATCGGCTAAGGCCTTTAAAATTTTTTGGTGTCTTTGATTTCGCTCAAAATCATCAGAAGATTTCCCCACCGAAGATTTACGAAAACGAGCATAATCTAAAGCTTGCTTACCATTAAGAACCTGCAAACCTTTTTTTAGATTGATATCGGTACCATCGGCTAAAGAACGATAAACCATATTTCGGTCTACATCAATTTCAATTCCACCAAGTTCGTCAATAACCGCTTCAAAACCTTTAAAATCGACTGTGGCATAATATTGAATCGGAATATCTAAAAGGTCAGATAACGTCTCCATGGCTAAAATTGGACCACCCTTTGCAAACGTGCTATTTACTTTTGCATAGCCATAATCCGGAATTTTGACTTTAGTATCTCTTGGGATAGATAACAAATATACTTTCTTGGTTACTGGATTCCAGACACTTACAATAATTGCATCTGTATTCAAACTATGTGTTTCCGGTCTGTAATCCTCACCTAGTAATAAAATAGCAAATGGTTTCTCTGTTCGTTTGTCTTGCTCAGAGTCCTGTTTCATATTATTGATGTTTGGTTTTTCAGCAGTTTCCGATGTTTTTTCAAAAAATTGATTGATTTTCCATGAAGCATATCCAATAATCGAGCCCAAGCCCAAGCCAATAATCGTCACAAAAATGATGAGTCCCTTCACCCATTTATGATGTTTCATTTTCTCAACTCCCCTATTTTCACGAGGATAGTTTTTAAATATTATACTTTGGTTCGTTTTCGATATCCTCTAGTAATTTCTCTACCAAACCTGTCCCAAATGTAATTTTATCTTCTTTCCCTTCAATCCTATAAGTAATCGTATAAAAGAAGGGATCTCTTTCATAACGAATTTCCTCAATTTTATGATCCTCTATTAGAATTTGTTTAAAAAATTCAGAAGTGTTTTTCGCCGCATGATCTTCAGGTCTTGCTTTATGAACAACAGTGATTTGAACCCAATTAAAAATTGCATCTCTCAGATCCATTTCCATCCTCCATTACTTCATATCTTCACGAAGTTGGTGAAGATAAACGATTTCATCTTTGTATTCTTCTTCCTCTGTCACTGGTGTTTCTAAAATAAAAGGAATATGTTCTAGTTTTTCACATTGCAAAAATTTTTGCAATGCTTTTGCCCCTATTTCTCCTTGACCTATTTTTTCGTGACGGTCTTTCCTACTATTAAAAGGCACTTTACTGTCATTGAAGTGAATCACTTTAATATGTTCTAAATAACCAGCTTCCTCTGCCCGTTTAATAAAGTCATCAAATTGTTCTTCATTCCATTGCCCTGCTGCAAAAGCATGACAGGTATCAAAGCAAAATTCTATTTTTTCAGGATATTTTGTATTATTACGTATCTCCATTAACGTTTCAGGGGCTAATCCCAATTCTGAACCTTGGCCGGCAGTATTTTCTAGTAACAGTTTTACAGGACCATCATATTGCTCTAGAATCAAATCTAAGGTTTCAATCATTCGTTTGATTCCATATTCTTCTCCTTCACCAACATGTTTTCCACAATGTACAACTGCTCCAATTGCACCATAAGCCTCAGCGATATTCAAGTCTTCAACAATCGAACGAATGGTGACTTCTTGTAAATCCTCTTTAGGCGTGGATAAATTTGTAATATATGGAGTATGACAGATAACGGTTATTCCATGTTCTTTACAAAATTCTACCCCGTTTAAAGCATCCTTCATATCCACCTTTTTAGGTTTTAGTCCTCTCGGATTTTTTGTAAAAACTTGAAATGTTTCTGCACCCAATTCATGTGCCTTTTGGGCAGCCTTTTCTAGTCCTTTGGAAACACTGATATGACAACCAAGTTGCATTTTTTCACCTCTTTATGCATTCTGATGTTCCATTTTTTTCTGTTTTGCGTGCTTATCACGCTCTGATTTATTTAGATATTTTTTACGTAATCGTATAGATTTAGGTGTGATTTCACAATATTCATCATCATCTAGATATTCTAATGCTTGTTCTAAACTTAACACTCTAGCTGCTTTCATTTTCACCGTTTCCTCTTTTGTTGAAGATCTGACGTTTGTCATATGCTTTTCTTTACATACATTGACAATAATATCATTCTCACGATTATGCTCGCCAACAATCATTCCCTCATAGATCTCCGTTCCAGGCGTGACAAACAGAACTCCACGATCTTCTACTGATAGTATACCATAAGTTGTTGCTATTCCTGTTTCTGAAGAAACGAGAACACCCTCTCGTCTACCTCCGACTTCTTGATGAACCAATGGCTGATAAGAATCAAAAGAATGATTCAAAATTCCGTACCCTCTAGTTAATGTTAAAAATTCAGTACGATAGCCAATTAGTCCTCTTGACGATATCAAGAATTCAAGTCTAATTTGGTTAAAGCCTAAATGAGTCATATTGAGCATTTCTGCCTTTCTTGGCCCTAAGCTTTCCATGACTGCCCCCATATGCTCCTCAGGTATATCAATGATTAAGTTTTCAAATGGTTCCATTTTTTTGCCATTGATGAATTTAACAATGACCTCAGGCTTTGAAACTTGAAGCTCATAGCCTTCTCGTCTCATGTTTTCAATCAGAATAGATAAATGTAGCTCACCACGGCCTGATACGATAAAAGCATCAGGGCTATCTGTTTCATCTACGCGTAAACTAACATCTTTTTCTAATTCCGCAAATAATCGCTCCCTTAATTTTCTAGATGTGACATATTTCCCTTCTCTTCCTGCAAATGGACTATTATTGACAACGAATGTCATTTGTAAGGTAGGCTCATCAATATGCAATAAAGGTAATGCTTCTGGTTGTTCAGGGTCAGCAATGGTTTCCCCTACGTTAATCCCTTCAATTCCTGCAATTGCAACAATATCTCCCGCTTTTGCTTCTTCTATTTCTACTTTTTTCAAGCCTACAAAGCCATATAACTTGGCTATTCTTGCTTGCTTCATTGATCCTTCTCGTTTCATGACAGCAACAGTTTGGTTTTTTCTAAGGATACCTCGTTCGATTCGACCAATCCCGATCCGACCCAGATATTCACTATAATCCAATAAAGTGACTTGCATTTGTAATGGTGCATCATAATCAACTTCTGGTGCTGGAATATGCTCGATGATTGCATCAAATAAAGGTTTCATATCCTCTGTTAGTTGGTTTGGTTCTGTTCCACTAACTCCTTTGAGTGCAGAAGCATAGATGACTGGAAACTCAATCTGTTCATCATTTGCTCCAAGTTCAATAAATAACTCTAATATCTCATCAACTACTTCTACAGGACGAGCATTTTCACGATCAATCTTATTTACAACAACAATTGGCGTTAGACCAGCTTCTAAGGCTTTACGAAGAACAAACTTGGTTTGCGGCATACTTCCTTCGAATGCATCAACAACTAATAAAACTCCATTTACCATTTTCATTATTCGTTCGACTTCTCCACCAAAGTCCGCATGACCAGGGGTGTCGATGATATTGATGATATGTTCTTTATATTGAACTGCAGTATTTTTAGCAAGAATTGTAATTCCACGTTCTCGTTCAAGGTCATTAGAATCCATCATCCGCTCCCCAACCTGTTCGTTTTCTCTAAAGATTCCTGATTGAGTTAATAATTTATCCACTAGTGTTGTTTTTCCATGATCAACATGGGCAATAATCGCTATATTTCGAATATCGTCTCGTTTCATCAAATGTTTCTCCTTTAGTTAAGGTTTTTTACAAACAAAGATAAAGACGCCCATTTAGGCGTCTAAACTAATACTTTATTTTATCATTTATGAGTCTTTTTAACAACTTACTTTACTTCAGTGTGTGCCCTTTTTTCAAAAACTTTAATAACAGCCGAAATATCTTCATTGCCATAACCTTGTTCTTTTGCTTCACCAATCGCATCTTGAGCCATTTTAGATAATTTCACAGGAACGAGAATTTGATCTGCTAATTTATTGACCAAACCTAAATCTTTATATAGTAAATCAATGCTAAATCTTGGTTTGAAATCACGGTTCTGGATCAATGGTAAACAGCGATCAATCATATAGCTATACCCTGTACTGTTTTTTATGATTTCATATAATGCGTCACTTTCCATTCCTGTTTTTGCTCCTAATACAAATGCCTCTGTAAGCGCCGCAGTATGGATCCCTACCAACATATTATTGATTAATTTTGCAATACTTCCACTTCCCGTTTTCCCTATATAAAGAATGGTTTTTCCCATCGCTTTAAAAATAGGTTGAACTTTATCAAAGACCTCTTTATCTCCACCGACCATGATGGTTAGTGTCCCTGCCTCTGCTCCCATTGGACCACCACTTATCGGAGCATCCAAATAATCCACTCCTTGTTTTTTGGCTTCTTTATAGATCTTTTCATTTAAATCAGGCCCCACGGTACTATGATCAATAACGATAGTTCCAGGTTTTGCGGTATCAAGGATTCCACCTGTTTCTAAATATACATATTCAATCGTATCAGGCATCGGAAGCGCAGTTAAAACGACATCGACCTGTTGAACTAATTCTTTTACTGAACTTGCTTCTTTTGCACCTAATTCTACCACCTTTTTGACCGATTCTTTACTCCTATTAAAAACCCACACCTCAAAATTAGCTTTTAATAAATTTTTTGTCATAGGAAATCCCATAGTTCCTATTCCAATAAATCCAACTTTCAATGGATTAACCTCCTTTTGGTACGCGATAAAGACGGCCTAACATAGACCGTCTTTACACTTTATTCTATATTAATATTATACCAATTCTTGCTCTTTTTTAATTACCACCAAAGCGAATGGCTAAAGCAATTAAGCTTCTAGTCATCGCCCCAGTTGCCCCTTTGATATTTACCCCTTTTGTTTCAGATAACCAAGAAGTTCCTGCTATATCTAAATGAGCCCAAGGTGTATCCCCTGCAAATGCCTTTAAAAACATTGCACCCTGAATCGCTCCTGCACCAAAACCAGCATCATTTTTTAAATCAGCAATTTCACTTTCAACTAATTCTTCATAATCATCATCAATTGGAAGCTCCCATACCTTTTCACCAGATAGATTTGCAGCAGTTTTTACTTCTTTTGCCCAATCAGGGTCATTTGAGAATATTCCAGTCATATGATGGCCTAATGCAGAGATGACTGATCCCGTTAATGTGGCCACATCTACAATTTTAGTAACCCCTAAGTGTTTAGCATAGGAAATTGCATCAGCTAAAATTAAACGGCCTTCCGCATCTGTATGTTTAATCTCAACTGTTTTTCCAGAAAAGGTTTCTACAATGTCCCCAGGATGAATCGCATGACCAGAAACCATGTTTTCACAAGCTGGAATAACTGCAATTATATTAGCATGCGGCTCCAAACTACCGATGGCATTCATAGCCCCAAGTACTGCTGCTGCTCCAGCCATATCCCCTTTCATTTCATCCATATCTTTATCAGGTTTAATTTGAATACCACCAGAATCAAAGGTAATTCCTTTTCCTACAAATCCAATAACATCCTTATATTCTGGTGCTCCAAAATATTTCATCACAATCAATTTCGGTTCTTCATCGCTTCCTTTAGAAACGGCTAAAAATGCACCCATATTTAATTCTTGAATTTGTTTTTTATCTAAAATATTAATTTCTAAACGATGCTTTTTTGCTACCTCTTTTGCTTTATCAGCTAATAGTGAAGGTGTCATTTTATTCGCTGGAGTATTGCCTAAATCTCTTGCTAAATTTTGAGATTCTGCAAAAATAATTCCTCGTTCTACCCCAGCTTCTACTGCTTTTACAGATATCCCATCAACAGTGACAAGGATTCGTTCTATTTTTTGTTGTGGTTTTTCTTTTGTTTTGTAATTAAACGTATAGGTACCTAACTGAATCGCTTCAACAACTGCTTGCCCTAAATCAACTGGATTCCATATCGCTTTATATTTTTGACTTACGACTACAGCTAATTCTCTTACACCGATCGATTGGGCTTTTCTTGCTGCGATAGCATAAGCATTTCTTGCTCGATCAATCGTTAGTTTTTCTTCTTTACCAAGCCCTAAAACAAGTACTCTTTTTGCCGGTATTTTCCCCCAAGTATGCAATAAAGTGACTTCTCCATAGGTTCCTTTAATCTCTTTTTCTGCAATTAATTGAGAGATTCGATGATCCATTTGCTCATCTACTTGTTGTGCTAAACCTAATAACATGTCCTTATCTTCGGTGTGCGTCAAAATGATACAATCTGAAGCTAATGTTATGATTGATTCTGTACTCACTTTAAATTGCATGAAAGGCACCTCCACATTGGTTTCTTACTCCCATTTTCTATTATATCAATTTTAGATATCCATTTAAAACGTTTTCTTTCATATAATTGTCACAATGATTTAGCAAACGTTAGAAAATACTTCAATTGCACCTGATTTTTTGAATGAATAGGAAGTATATGGTATATTTATTATAATTGAAAGGAGAGTATGCTATGAATTTTGTTGGATTTTCAAATCTAGATTTTGATGTATTTCAAATAGATGGATTAGAGCCGCGAATGGAAGGAATTAAGCAATATATCCGCCCGAAGCTTGAATTAATTGGTCAGGAAATGGCTCCTTACTTAAGTGTATTAACAGGCCAAGAAATGTTTTATCATGTAGCCAAACACGCAAGAAGAACTAAAAATCCTCCAAATGATACCTGGGTTGCGTTTGCTCCAAGCAAACGGGGATACAAAGCCTTCCCTCATTTTCAAGTTGGCCTTTGGTCTACACATCTATTTATCTGGTTTGCTTTAATCTATGAAGCACCGTACAAGAAAGAGTTTGGAGAAAATCTTGTAAACCATTTAACAGAAATTTTTTCTTCTATTCCCTCTGAGTTTGCTTGGTCGATGGATCATACAAAACCAGAAGTTCTTCCTCATAAAGACCTGACTAAGGAAGAACTATTCCAAATGGCAGAGAAGTTGAAAAAGGTTAAAAAAGCTGAGCTTTTATGTGGCATTACTATTGATCGTAATGATCCAATTTTAACAAATAAAGAACAACTCTTTCAAAAAATTGAAAATACCTTTGAAACCTTAATGCCACTTTATCAACTAGCGACAAAGGCTTAGTCTTAATCATAGAAAGGCATGTACGATGGAGGTCGTTGCAATATACATTTCTCTTTAAAAGATACTCTTCCACTTTTCACTGATTTCTTCTGCTTCTCCAACAATTCGGTGGAAGAGTTCCTGTACGGTTGGAACGTCTCGGATAAGCCCCATCACCTGTCCAGCCCATGCAAAACCTCTTTCCATATCCCCTTGATAAATAGCCACCTTATTATTTTCACCACCAATCAATGGTTGCAATTGTTCAAATGTAGCCCCTTGGTGTTCTAGTTCAAGAACCTTTTCCGTTGTTGGATTAAGGATTGCCCTAGCTGGAGCGCCAAGTGTTCTTTTAACCACAATCGTATCCATCTCTGTTTTTTCTACCAATGTTTTCTTATAATTTTCATGTGCCAATACACACTCTTTTGTTGCAATAAAACGAGTTCCCATTTCTATTCCTTCTGCCCCTAAAGCGAAAGCAGCCATCATCCCTCGGCCATCACCAATTCCTCCACTTGCGATAACTGGAATTTTCACTGCGTCTACAACTTTTGGAATGAGAACAAAAGTACCTAAATCATCTTTACCAATATGGCCGCCTCCTTCTTGTCCAACTGCCATGATGGCATCCATTCCTAATGCTTCAGCTTTCATTGCTTGTTTTACAGTGGATACCAAAGAGATCTTCTTGATCGGTAAACCTTTTAGTCTTTCCAATACAGGCAGTGGATTCCCTCCTGTAATCGTGATTACTGGAACTTGCTCTGCAATTGCAACTTCTAGATAATCTTTCCATTTATCACCATATAAACTTATCGCAAAATTAACAGCAAATGGCTTAGATGTAAGCATCTTTACCTTTTTGATTTCTTCACGCAAATGTTCTGGGGTAGGTAAGGTAACTGCTGTAATTTGCCCAAGTCCTCCCGCATTTGACACAGCCGAAGCCAAGTTAGCATCTGCGAGATAAGCCAATCCTCCCTGAATAATGGGATAATCGATTTCTAATAACTCAGTAATTCTTGTCTTCATTTCTAACCTCCTAAAAATAGTAATGATAGCGCTTTCACAAATAGGTAAATGATACATATCCATTTATTTTCTACTATTATGTACGAAATCCTTCAAATATTTTTTTCTTGAATGAAAAAAATCATATTTTTGCCTATTGCAACTCAAAATAATCATGTTATACTCTATTTGTTTGTTTAATGATTATGATAATGTGGAAAAAATATAATAAGGAAAGGGTGATAAGGGTTGAATCGTCAAGAAAATACACCCTTGTTTAGTGCATTGTTAGAGCATGCCAAAAAGAATCCCATACAATTTCACATACCCGGACATAAAAAAGGGCAAGGAATGGACGAAAAATTCAAAGAATTTATAGGTACCAATGCTTTATCCATAGACTTAATCAATATTGCACCTCTTGATGATTTACATCATCCTCATGGCATTATTAAAGAGGCTCAAGAGCTTGCTGCTGAAGCTTTTGGTGCTGATTATACATTCTTTTCAGTTCAAGGTACAAGTGGGGCTATTATGGCAATGATTATGTCAGTTGTAGGCCCTAGCGATAAAATCATTGTACCAAGAAACGTTCATAAATCGATTCTTTCCGCTATTATTTTTGCAGGTGCAACACCCATATTTATTCATCCTGAAATGGATCCTAAAGTAGGTATTGCCCATGGAATAACTCCTAAATCTGTTAAAAAAGCCTTAGAACAACATCCAGATGCAAAAGCAGTACTGGTGATCAATCCTACCTACTTTGGAGTAGCTGGTAACTTGGAAGAAATTGTGCGAATTGTCCATGAATATGAAATCGCTGTTCTTGTTGATGAAGCCCATGGAGTACATATTCACTTTCATGATCAACTTCCCTTATCAGCAATGCAAGCAGGGGCTGATATGGCGGCTACTAGTGTTCATAAATTAGGTGGCTCTTTAACTCAAAGTTCTATTTTGAATGTAAAGGAAGGGTTGGTTAATCCTCATCATGTCCAATCTGTCATGAGTATGCTTACCACCACCTCTACTTCTTATATTCTTTTAGCTTCCTTAGATGCGGCTCGGAGAAATCTTGCAATCAATGGGCGTATGTTTTTAGAACAAGCAATTGAACTATCCCAATACGCAAGAAGAAGCGTGAATGAAATACCTGGACTATATAGCCCTGGCGATGATATATTGGGGACTGACGCAACTTATGATTATGACCCAACGAAGTTATTGATCAGTGTAAAAGACCTTGGTGTAACAGGCTATGAAGTAGAAAAGTGGTTAAGAAAGGAATATAATATCGAGGTTGAATTAAGCGACTTGTATAATATTCTATGTTTAATTACTCCTGGAGATACTTATCAGGACGTAGATCTATTGATTACGGCACTTCAACGATTATCAAAAGAACATATTCATCTGGGTAAACAAAATCATGTAGAGGTTCGTTTACCAAAAATTCCATCACTTGCACTCTCTCCTAGAGACGCATTTTATTCTGATACAGATGTCGTCTTACTAGATGATTCGGTAGGCCATGTCATTGCTGAATTCGTTATGGTTTATCCTCCTGGTATTCCTATTCTCTTACCTGGTGAAATCATTACCCAAGATAATATAGATTATATTAAATATAACCTTGCTGCAGGATTACCTGTTCAAGGACCTGAAGATGAAACGATCGGAACCTTAAAGGTCATTAAGGCAAGAAAGGCGATTCCTATCTATTAAAATAGCAAAGATAAAAAAAAGCAAAAATGAAGCCTATGATCTAAAATTCATAGGCCTTTTTCATGTTTTTAATTTTATTCCTTATCATGCTTGTGAGAACTACAATCTTCGCAAATTCCAAATAATACTTCTGATTTCTCTGACTGAATTGGTGCAATGATTTGGTCACATTCTTTACATACTAATGTACCCATTTTCTTACCCCCATCCTTTTGGTGTAACCGCTTTAATATTATGTTATTATTATTTTAATATGTTATACTTTTTATGTCAATTGAACAAATAAATTATTTTAATTATCTATATCATCTAATTAGTAGGACATAAAAAGCCCTATGGGTTTTAAAATTGTCCCATAGAGCAATTTAATGAAAATATAGCTCACTCTATTTTTTTTGACATCCAATCTGTAATCAATTGAAGATAGATCTCTTTTTCTGGTTCATTCAAGATTTCATGATAAAGACCATCAATCAGGTGAAATTGGACTTGTTCTTTAGAAAAACCCTCCACAAATTCTTTAGCTTTTTGTGGATCGACTAATTGATCCTCTCCCGCTTGCAAATAAAGTAACGGAATCCCTGAACGAGAGATTTGATCCTTTTTTTTCCAAACGAGTTCAATTGCTTTTTGAAATGCAAGAAACCAAGCAATACTTACTTTATTATAAACGAGTGGATCTTCTGCATATGCTTTAACCACCTTTGGATCACGACTCACTTGACTTGCTGTAATGCCACTCTTTAATCTCATCGTTGGCCATATCTTTACTAAATTCTCGGCAAGGATACGTTGCCACTTTGGTACTTCTATACCAATGCTCACCGCAGGAGATGTTACGATCACTCCTTTAAGTGCTTGGCTATCCTTTAACTCTTCTAAATACCTTAATACAATGAGTCCGCCCATACTATGGCCTAATAAAAAGGTTGGTTTTTCAGGCCAATTTTTTTTAATATATTGAAACCATTGATCTATTTTATGTAAATAATTAGCAAAATCCTGAATATGTCCACGTTTTTCTTTAGATCGTCCCAAACCAGGAAGATCCCCACCTACCATAGAAATATGATGTTTATTTAACCAGACTGCCACATGCCGATATCTACCAATATGTTCGCCTGAACCATGAACCACTAATAAAATGGCTTTTGCATCGTTAACCAAGTACGTTTGCATTGTATCCATGCTTGATTCCCCCATCCATTTACTTATGCAAAAAAGTCCCTTATACAATAGGGACTTGATTTAATATTTTTTGTATATATTTAATAAAGCAGATTTCCTCTTGGTCTACATATTGAGTTGTTTTAATTAATAGTTCTCCTACAAGATGATGTCCATGGTAAAAAGGAATAAAGATTAATTGTCCCGATGGTTCAAATTCACAGGAGATTTCGCCACGGGCTGCAACATTACTTAACATTCCTTCTCCAAAAGGAATCGCTTCTAAGTTCATTCCTTCAACATTGCCTTCATGTTTATAGTATTGAAAAGAGGTTTCATTAGTTAGGTACATCAAAATTGTTTTGTAATGAGGAATATAAGCCTTTAAAACTTGAATTACCCTATCATAACATTCATTTTTACTCTTAGCATCTTGCAAAATAAGGCCTAACTCACATCTCACCGTTTCTAGCAGATCAGCCTTTCCCATGTGATTTCCTCCAAAACATTTTTAATTGTCTGCTTTTTTTTATTTTACCATATTCTTATAACCTTAACAAATTTTCTTCACCAATAATATGTAGCAGTTTATTTTTTTATCCTACATCAATTTTTCTTTTTTTTGGCTATTTTATTGTCAACCCTATGCCCTAATGCTAAAATATAACTAGTATGTTAAATATGGAATTGGGAGTGGACTAAAGTTGGGAAAAAGTGCGTATGTTAAACTAGTCAATGGTTCAGTACAGCAAGAGATCACAATAGATCAAGTTAAGGAATTATTAAATAAGTACATTGAAAATACTGGAAAATTAGCTGAACAATTAGATTGGGAGTATCATGAATCTGCTTTTCCATACACCATCCAAGAAAAAGCTGAAGGGGATACGAAATACCTTTACTTAAAAGCAAAAGATGAGCTCTATAATTATCTCATTATCGGTGTTGGATCTGAGGAAGTAGATGGTCATACCACCCAGTTTATCCAAGTTGTATTACCTGATGAAGACTATCGTACCCCTGGGGATCAGGCAAAAGGAAATGAGTTTTCCAAATACCTTGCTAAGAAGTTAAAAGCTGAATTACATCTATTTAATGGCCGTGTTCTTTATTATAACCCTCGTAAATAGTGGTAGTAAGAGTGTTCAATTCGAACACTCTTTTATTTTAGAGCTATATCTATCATGTCCTCTAATTTGATCCATGAATACTCCTGTTCATCTCCCAATTGTAATCTTCGTAACAAAGGATCAATCCCTAATACCTTTCCGGTGATCCTTTTTTCATGATAGGGATCAAACAAAGTAATGATGACTTCTAGATCATTCACCATCGCTTCAGAAATGATTTGCACCATTTGTTCCTTTTGTTGCTCATCCAATAGTGGCTTTTGTTTTTTGTTGATATCTCTCAACCTTTTATTCAACAATTGTCGATGTTCTGTTAGCATCATACGGCTACCTGTCCATAATAAATTTCCTCTATTCATGCTTCATGCCCTCCTATTTTTGTAGCTCGATCAAATAATAAGCCTGAAGACAATAAAGAAGAAGCTCGAAAAATCGCTGTTTTTCCATAACGCTCGCGAATCTCATCCATTGTTTTCCCTAATTGTAACTTCTTAATAGGATGACTAAATAAATCAAGCTGAATTTCCCGATCATCCTCTAGTTGATCCAGACTTAGCCCTATACTTCTTACTGGTTGCCGATCCCAAAAATGTTCAAGCAACTGTAAACTAGCTTGATAAACTTCTATGGTATCACTGGTTGCAAAAGGAATTGTAGTTTGGCGATGAAATCCTGTAGGATGATTAAAATCTGCTCCTCGAAATGAAAGACTAATCGTCCTACCTCTTTTATGAAGAGCTCTTACCCGCCTGCATACTTCATCTGCTAATTCCAACAAAACGACCTGTATATCCTCTTTATAGATATAATCTCGTGGTAAAGTAATGCTATTACCTACCCCTTTTTGCAATTCTGTAGAATCATTTTTTACTGGTGAGTAGTCAATACCATGGGCACTTAACCATAAAATATGACCGTTGACACCCCATCTTTTTTTCATTTCCTCAAGTGGCCTTTTGGCTAAGTCCCCTATGGTATAAATTCCTATTTTATATAAATTTCTTTTCATTCTTGAACCGACTCCAAACAACTCATCAACAGCTAAAGAAGCCGTTTTTTTCATATAATTGGTACTATTTAATTCAAAAATTCCTTCAAGATTTTTCTTGGCAAATCGATCACATGCCATCTTTGCTTGGATTTTATTTTCACCAATTCCTACCCTTGCCCTGACACCTACTTCGTCCCAGATTCGTTTTTGAATCATTTTTGCCATATGCTGAGGGGACCCAAACAAGCTTTGGCTTGCTGTTACATCCATAAATTGCTCGTCGATAGAAAAAGGCTCAACTTGATCAGTAAATTCATACAAAATTTCCGTAATTTGAAGAGATGCTTCAATATATTTCCCCATATGTGGCCTTACAAATTGAGCCTGTGGACAAACACTTTTCACTTCCCAAAGAGGCATTGCTGTTTTTACTCCTGCCTTTTTGGCCAAAGGATTTGCAGCTAAAGTAATTCCATGCCTTTTTTCCGGATCTCCACAAACCACAACAGGCTTTCCGACTAATTCAGGGTTGGAGGCTATTTCAACAGAGGCATAAAAGCTTTCCATATCCACTAAAAAAATAACCCTTTTCTTTTTGTCCATTATGTTACACCTCCAATATACCCACAAAAGTGATTAAAAGGAACTAATGTTCTTATTTTATTATACCTCAATTCTTCGTTTTTTAGAACATATATTCCTTTTATTTATTTTTAATTTATTCTATAGCAAAAACCCTCCACATTGGAGAGTTTCTCCAGTGTAGAGGGTTTCTTTTAGTCTTCTTGAATTAACTGTTCGTAGACAGATAATACTTTTTCCCATTCTTCGTCATCTTCAATATCTACAAGAAATTCTTCGCCATTTTCTTCTTGAACTTTTAAGATGACCCCTTCTTGATCATCATCGGCATCAGCAGAAACTAAAACGACATATTCTTGAGATTCTACTTCAAACCAAGTAACAATGTCAAATTCTTTTTCTTGTCCATTTTCATCAACTAATACCACTTTATGCTCATGGTCGTGATCGTGGTTATGATGGTGGTCATGGTGATGATGGTTATGGTTGTGATCGTGTTCACTCATCTAAATCAATCCTCTTTTCTTATCAATTAGCTGTTTAATCGTATCATTACAAATAACAACAGTCAAGGAAAAACTTTCAAAACTAAAATTTCTAAGAAATTAGCCTCTTTTCATATAGGATAACTGTATTTTTTGTAATTCAACAATTTCAGCCTTTTTCATATAAAGTTGATACTTAGCAGCTAAATAAGTGGCTTCATTAAAGGTCTTGCGAGGGTGGCAGACAACTCCTTCAGTTGAAAAGGGGTTATCAAACAAAACTTGCCATTCTCCATCCCTTTGCTCTTTAGGAATTTCCATGAAATACCCTACTTTTACATCATAAATCTTTGCTAAGTCTTGCCATGTATTTTCCCAAGAAGGACTAATAACACTCAAATTCGGGAAAAGTTCACTCCCCCATTGTAACCATTTTTTTATTTGATCAAACTCTAATTCGTCCATATTTTTTAGTTTTTCATAAAAATCTTGAATCAATTGATTCATGGCAGTAAAACCAACTGCCTCTAATTTGTTTTTAAATTCTATTTTTTCTTCTTCTAGTGAAAGTTGAGTAAATTGTTCAAACCATTTGTTCATCCATCAACATCCTTCCAGTATCATTTACAGTCACAACAAATACCATTATACTATTGTTTTTAGTAATAATACCAGATGGATTGATAATCCTTAAGGTTTTCCCCTTTATGGGCTAATTGTTGAAGAAAAGTAAAAATAGGAACATCTCGATATAGAAATGACCTTTTGTTGAATAAATTGACGTCTGAAGGATAAAATTCATATACTCTTGAACCATCGCCTAGGATCATAATCAGTTCATGCTCTTGGGAAGCTTTTAAGTAGTTTTTTCCCATTCCTGGTATATCAAATACCGCCTCATCGGAACGATCGATTCCTGGCGCCAAACGGGACTCTTCGTTTTGTTCTTGGATCATCCGTGCAATAGGTACTCTTTCTTCAGGAATATCCTTTTTAGCATTAAAGGAATAATAAGGATCCACTCCAATTAGACGCAATTGCTTTCTTAATGCAGACATTTCAAACCTTCTAGCATTCTCTACCGTATAAATGGATTGATTACAAACCTGAACTCCAGTTTTTCTTAATTTTTGGATAGCTTTCATCGCTTCAAGCGTAACCTCATAAGGATGTTCAAAATGGGTCATTAAAGAGATTTCTCTTCTACCTGAAATTTGATATGAGCTTAGAAGATGTACTAGTGAGTCTGTAATCCTCATAGGTAAAATCATTGGAATTCTTGTCGATACGCGAATCCGCTGTATATGAGAAATATCCGCCAGACGGGATAAGATCTCTTCTATCATTGGGTCATCATAGATCATAATATCCCCTGAAATCAAAACTTCAGTCACACCTGGATGACGATTAAACCAGCGAATGGCTCGATCTATTTTATCCAATTCTACTTGATCTTGCCTCCATAGAGCATGATTGATCGCCCAGCTTCGCTCACAATATAAGCAATACCTTACCTTTTGGCGGATCGGTTTAAAAATAGCAATCATAGGATAACCCCTTGTGATTGAAATTTCTGTAGGTATTTGCCGAGTTTGAGATAATGACATGTTCATATGGTGTTTTTTTACCTCTACTAAGCGTTGAATATATCGGAGTGGAGGGAAGGCTTGTGCACGTATCGCATGATCATATTTGCTTTCTGGATCATTTAAATCCAATAAAGATAAGAAAAAAGGAGTAATCCCAAAAGGAAGTTGGTGATGATTTGCTAAATCAATCGCCTCTTTTTCCTCTTCAGTCAGAGAAATGAACTTTTCTAATTCTTTTCGGTCTCTTATCACGTTTTGGCATTGCCATTTCCAATGATCCCATTCTTTATTAGTAATTTTGTAGCTTGATTTTATAGATTCTCGGTTTTCAATCCTTTGCAGGATAATCGAATTATCTAACCCACTTGGATATCGGCTCATCCAATCATTTACTTCCTTAGATAGATGATCTAACAGACTCCATTCAGGCATCTTAGACATAGGTTTTTCTTCTTGAAGTTGTTCTAATCCTGTGGTTCCCTTTAAAGCCCTAAACAAAAATAAAATTTCATAGGCAAATCCCAAACCTACCTCATGGTAATCTTGGTTTAAACATTTTTTTAAGTTCTTAAGTACTGAGAAATGTGTAATCGCCTCATGGCGTGGAGAAAACAAGTTTTTCAAAACGCGTAAAGCTTGTTGAGATTGATAACGTTGTAAAGCATTCATATGACAAGATTGTAGACAATGAATTTCGAAATGATAAAAGTATTGATAAATCTTTTCACGTAATTCATCATCATCCTTAGATTTCATAATAATTTCACAAAATCCAGGATTTTCCTTTTTTATTAAATCAATAACTTCCTCAATTTTTTCTATTTCCACCATTACATCTGCTTTATCAATATGAAAAATCACGATTACTCCCCCTCACCCATTACAAACCCTAAAACAAAGATGATAAGATAATATATTAAATTGTACCAAATCCAAGAGCAAAAAAGGTAAGAAACAAAAAAAATTCAATAAATTGTTAGAAAAAGATCGCTTTTAAAACTTGCCTTATTTGCCTTTTGTCTAAATTTTCCCAAAATAGGTGGTTATAAATCAAAATATCTGTATGAAGGTGCAGTCCCCGATCATTTCCAAAGACACCATCACTTGTACCAGAATTACCAACATAGCCTAAGACTTCTCCTGTTTTTATCCCTTTTCCAAGGACTACATTTTTAGAAATAGCACTTAAATGGGCATAACGAACAAGTACTCCTTTTGGATATTGCACCCAAACTGTTCTTCCTCTTAAACGATCTAAAATATATTCAGGTGTTTGGTTAGAACTCTTTGCAATATTTAGTAGTTCTGTCCTTTCTTTTTTGGTTAATTCAACGAAATCATGATCAACTCTCACTACACTTCCATCAGCCATAGATAAAACAGGCGTCGTCTGATTTATCGTTATTCCAGTTACTCCAGTATACCAATCAATTCCCTCATGAAATCCGTTTCGATAACTTCTTAAAGCACCAGGCAAATGGGAATCACGTGTACTAACCTTTGCTCCTTTTAATGGTGATGAGAGAAAATCTAAATAAGAAATAAGCTCATCACTTGACATCTCAGAAAAATGTTGCTCAAATTCACGCTTTTCCCATTCAAAAATTTGACTAAGTAAAGAAAGAGTAAGCTTTCCATCAAATGGGTATGAGAAAGATAGACCGGCAGTGGAATTGGGTATTTGCACTTCATCAGTCGATTTTTTTTCATACTTCACCTTATTTTGTTGGAGCCAGAAATACTGACCTGATAGAACGATGATAAGGGCAAGTGCTACTAAGAACAAATGTCTTTTCACAATAGTAAACTCCTATCTTTTTATTTTATCTAAAAAGAAAAGCCGTCTAACAACAAGACGACTTTTTAGTAAGGCACTTTACTATTATTGACAATCTTACCCCTATTCAAACGATTTACTTAACCAAGATTAGTTTTTCACCTATTTTAAGAAACTCACCACGAGTAGCTTCGCTTTTCAATAGAAACTCTACACGATAATTACCGGTTTTAATAAAATCAATATTTTTGAAGGGAGTAACATACTGCAAGCTATCTTCATTTGTTGCATCAAAGGTTTTGGTTTCCCCTTCTTCTACAAGTTTTCCATCTGGATCTTTAAGCACTACTTTAATTTGAATTTTTTCATTTGGTAAATTATCCACTTCACTATAAACAGCGAAATTAAATCCAGAACGTCTGTTTGTAGGGATTTTCCCAAAAGGACTATAAATAACATAGTTCCCATTATCCAAAACTGGGTTTGCAGTAAGCTGCATATTCACATTGGGTTTTATCATTTTTACAAGGCTTTTTTCCTCATCCCAATAAACAATCGCTCCCATAGACTCGGCAATCGTTTTAAGAGGTAGAACTGTTGTATTTTCAATGATAAATCCTGGGACTTTGGATACCATCTGCTCTCCATTAAGGAGAACTTTTACCTTCTCATAACCATTAAAATAACCATAAATCGCATTCCCTGCATAAACTGTAACGGCACTAAATAGAAGAATCATCGTTAGAATAATCACAACTCTTTTTTTCATTATGTTACCTCCGCACTCTTTTCACGTTTCAAATTGTCTATACTCTTTATACATTTTTCAAACCAAAATGTTGCGGTTAAAATGAAAAAAAGAAATGCATTCTTCGAAAAAACTCTATAAAATAGAAATCCCTACTTCTCAATATGAAAAGTAGGGATTTTCAACTTTATGGCCTCTTTTCGTTGTTTATGAAACTGATGATGATGTCTGTTACATCGATATAAAAGGAACTATCATTTACTTTTAATAATTCCTGTTTAAAATCTTCTAACCAATCAAGATGATCAGCAACGAATTGATTTACATGTTCTTCACTCGTTTCTTTGATCAAAAAAGCAAGAAACTCTAATAAGAGTGTCAAATGATCAGGCATTTTTGCATAATCATCTGGGATTTCTAAATGGAATTGTTCGAAGAGGTGCCTGATGTGTAGAGCTGCATCACCAAACAGATACCCTTTGCTCTTTGCAATAGATAGTCCAGCAGTTGGATCAGTTGTCCATACCTTGTAGACTGATTCAATCGGTGGGGCATAAGGTTTAATCACACCCATAAAACAACGCATATAGGTTTGTTTCATTTCAGAAAAATTTGGAAATCTACCTTTTAACTGAACAGTTGGTTTGGTGTAATTTGCTTCTTTCGCCATTTCTACTAGTAGTTGATCAACTGTTCCATTCATAACATCTTGATAAAAGTCTTCAGTTGGAAACTTAAAAAATTCAGCTAGGGTTAAATAGATTTCAACTTTTGCTTGTTTGTTTTGTGACACATGATTCTGCACAAAGACTCCTCCTCTAGACAACATACTTTTTATCTAAATCTGTAAGAGTGATTTTGCTCTTTTGTGTGAAGTTAAAGAGCGAAGAAGCGGGATGAATCTTTATCTTGTTTTACTTTACAAAATTCACAAGTTTCTTCTTCTGTCGCAGTCTTAAATGCCTGGCCACATTGACTACACTCTTTCAACCATAATGTGATTAATACCTTTGGTTCTTGCACATATTCATCAAGCTTAACACTTTGGTATGTGATAGATTGTTCTGGACATGCGCTGCATCTTTGGCAAGCAATGCAATCTTGAGTAGAAAAAACGAGTTTACTTTGATTCCCCTCATTTTTCCATTTAATCGCTTCTGTGGGACAAATTTGTTCACAAATTGTACAACCTCTACATTTGTCTATCGATTCAATTTTTAAAAATTGACCAAAGGGTAAGGTTGTTTTATTATGTCTTGATGTGCTTAGTAGCTGCAGATATTGATTCAATTTCTTCCTTTTAAATAGATTCCTTTCTTTTTTACCCTGTTTCTCGGAATCAGTCACTCTTTTCAATTCTTCGTTTTGGTCTTTCTCTGCAAACATCATCTTCCGAATATTACGGATAGAAAAATTCTGTAGTAATTCCCTTCTTGTTATTCCTTGAAAAACAACATCATCGGCTTCTTGTATTTCTTCTGCTGTAAGATCAATTTTCACTTTCCTATAAACCAATGCTAGTTCTTGTTCCAATCTTGCAAAATGTTTTTGGATCAGGTCAAACCCTACTTTCTCACATGTTTGACATTTTCCAATATAAAAACTTACCTTCTCTTTTCCTTTTGTAAATGCTAAAAGAAGATGCTGATCAAGATAAAGATAACAAGGTAGTTTAATTCCCTTTTGTATATTTTCTGCTTGATCACAAGTGATCTTAGATAAGGGAAATTCTTCAATCTGCCTATAAATCTCTTGGTATGGCTTTTGGATGTGGTCGATTGCAAAAACAGGACAGGCACCAATACATGCTCCACAATTGACACATTTTGAATGATTCAACTCTGGAACTTGGTCATTCAATTGGATCGCATTTGTTGGACAATTTGCCACACACTCGTTACAAACCTTTTTTCGATTTGCATAGTTGATGCAACTCTTTTCCTGAATTTGAACTACTTCAAATTGAAAAAAGTTCTTTAAATCCTGACGCATTTGCACTCCCCCAGCTAAAGTTTCACCTCCCCAGAGGATGAACCTCTCATAAATAAAAATCTATTATTTTTCTTTAGAATTGGATTCATTCTCATCAATCAATTCCTTCGTTGCACTTTTAAATTCCTTTAGTGTTTTGCCAGCTGCTCTTCCAAGCTCAGGTAATTTATTAGGTCCAAAAATAACTAAGGCAATGATTAAAATGAGAATCAATCCAGGTACTCCGATATTAGCAAAGGACATCCTCGTTCCCTCCTTTCTATGATAACTATTTCACAAAGTCTCTTTTACCTAACCAGTTAAAAAATATAATTATTCCTCTTTTACAGTTATTATTTTATAGGAAGATAAGGGCAAAAAGTCAGCGTAAATTTGAAAATTTAGCGAACACCTTGGCAAAAGTGAATACAGAACTGAAACAGAAAAACGTAATCAATACTTTAAAGGAATAGAACAATTTGTAGATAAAATTGGTGACCACTGTTAGTTTTCTTCATACAACTGTGGGTTTAAAAATCTGGCAAAAGCAGAAATGGTTACATCACGGAACATATCTTTTCGAGTGATGAGCTGGTTTGTTAAAATCCCAATTGTACCTTCTTTTTTCTTCACATTGTGTTTTCCTGTAAAATCATCAATAATATCTCCCAACTCTTTCCCCATACGTAAATGGTTTGCAATTTCTTCAGGGAGCTGTACACGGAGTCCACCACCGATTCCCACATTCCCTTCTTTATCAACTACTACACCCCAATTACATAAAAACATACCAAACGGAGATTCAATTACTCCTCCTTCTAACCCTATACAGTAATCAAAGAAATGCAATTCCTTTTCCGCAAACATTACGTTATTTGCGCGATTAATTGCTCCTTGAATCGTTTCTTCATCTGAAAAAGGTTGTTCAGACACTTGCGATTCTACATCTAATCCAATCACTTCTGCTTCAAACCCCATTTCAGCAAATGCTGATCGAACCGCCTCAATTTTTGCAGGATTCTTTGACCCTACTCCAATATGTAAGACCAATTTCCACACTTCTTTCCTTCACAATATGGTTTAATCCTAACTATAGTAAAACATTCTCTTTCCCAAATCGCAAGAATAGAATAAGAAAAGGTTTGTATATTCCATCGCGCTCCGTCATCCGTTCCCTTCTATAAGAGAGAAGGGCACTTGAAAGCACACAAAGTGTACAAGTCGTGCTACACAGCTAAAGCTGTTCGTCACGCTATGTCGCAGCTTATGGAATATACAAACCCCTAAATGACAACGGAAAATTCAACAAACATTTGTTATCAGGTAATCTATGTTTAATTTATCTAGCAAGTTTGGCCGTTGGATAATCCGTAATGAGCATGTGCCCTGGGGCATGAGTAATCGTGATATCTGGTTTGCTATTTAATAGAGCGACTTGAGGCGTCACACCACATGCCCAAAACACAGGTACTTCATTTTCTGCGATGTCAATAGAATCGCCAAAGTCTGGTGAATGGATGTCTTTGATACCAATTTGGGTAGGATCTCCTATATGAATAGGGGAACCATGTGCACTAGGAAACCTAGAAGTAATTTCGACAACACGAGGGATTAAAGAATAATGAAATGGTCTCATACTTACAACTTGATTTCCTCTAAAAGATCCTGCTGGTTCAGTCTCAATATTCGTAATATACATCGCCACGTTTTTCCCTTGGTTGATGTGTTTTACGGGTATTCCATTATTTATTAATTCATTTTCAAAAGTGAAACTGCATCCTAGAAGAAAGGTTACAAAATCATCTTGCCAAATATCCTTTATATCCAATGGTTCATCAACGAATTCACCATTTTTAAATACTCGGTATTTAGGAACATCGGTTCTTATATCAATGATATCATCTGAATATTTTTTTATATAAGGTGAACCGGTATCCGTAATCTCTAATATTGGACAAGGTTTGGGATTTCTGATACAAAATAAAAGAAAATCATAAGCGTATTTTTTCGGTAGAATGACTACGTTTGCTTGTAATCGATCCATCCCATAACCTGTCGTAGGTTTCGTAAATTCATTGGCTCTAATTTTCATTCTTAATTGTTGAACATTTTCCATCTCATCACCCCATCTTTTAAATAAATGGTATGTAATATTATCGAACAAAAGAAGCTCTATTCGGAAAATAAGTCGTTACCAATACCACTCATCTTAATCCTCCTTCTTTTCTTTGACTAAAAATAAAATTCTTCTTTACGGTCTTTAAATACAGGAATTCTGTTCCTTATCTCTGGAACAATGGACAAATCAAGTTCTGCCGTAATAATTTCTTCCTCTTCTGTACCTTCAGCAATCACCTCTCCCCATGGATCAATAATCATCGAATGGCCAAAGAATGTATTATTCGGGTCACTTCCCACACGATTCGTTGCAACCACAAACATTTGGTTCTCAATTGCTCGAGCAATAAGGAGACTTCTCCAATGATATAAGCGAGGATGTGGCCATTCTGCTGGGACAAATAATACTTCCATCCCATCTAATGCCATCGAACGTATTAACTCTGGAAAACGAATATCATAACAAATGACGATTCCGGCTTTATGGCCATATAAATCAAAAGTGAAACGTTTGTTACCGGGTTCAAGATACTTTTCTTCATTCATGAGTCGAAATAGATGAATTTTATCATAGTAGCCTCGTACATCACCATGATTATCAATGACATAAGTAGTATTAAAGACCTTAATATTCCTCACATTCGCCACCGAACCTGGGATGATATAGGAACCATATTGCTTAGCGATTGCCGTGAAGGAGGATTTAACCATTTCTCCATCTCGATCTCCATTTTTAAGAGCGTTTTCAAGATCATACCCCAAATTCCACATTTCGGGAGCAAGCACCACATTGGATTGCTGCTGCTTGAGAGCCCTATGCATCGTGTCTACTAACCGTTGTCTATTTACTTCAGATTGGCCAAATTGAATATCCATTTGGATTGCAGAAACTTTTATTTTATCCATTACTATTCAATCCCCTTACTATTATCGTGTGAGTTTCTCTATGACTAATGTCATCATACAACAAAAACTGCCAAGTGTCATGCGGCATTTCGTCTAATTTTGTAAGTTTTTACAATTCTTATCTAAGGCAAAAACCTTAATATATTCAATTTTGTACATTTGCTTAAATTTAAAAAAAAATTTTATGTAAAAATTGTGAATTTGTTTATAGTCAGCTAATAAAAATTATGTTATTATTTGTCATGTTGTGTAAAAACATCCACTGAAAGGCGTTTGATATATTTTGTCTGAACAACTTATAGAACAATTTGAAAATTTGCGAGAAGAAATGATTCAATCTGCTATGAAATATGGTTTGACTCATCCAGTCGTTATCAAGTTAAGCCAATCTTTAGACAAATTACATATCGAAATATTGAAAGAACAGCAACAAAAAAAGAACATTTAATCAGTAAACAGTTCCTCAAAATCAATTGTCCATCGATCTGTAACTGAATTTCTTTTTAGTAGAAAATTCATTTTCCTTTTTTCTCTTCCCCCTTCTTTCCAATATAAGTTTACTTCTATGGGAATTTCAAATGACATTAGATTGAATGTGTTCGTCTTATCAAAAATAGTCGTTCTTGAGATAGTATCGATTTTATCCATTTCAACCAATAGTGAAGGTATTTCCTTATATTTATTTTTCGAAAGCAACATTTTAAACAACTGTTTATCATTTTGATTTAAAGACATCAAAAATACATCAACAAGATCATATGGGTTAAGTGTGATTAAATATTGCTCTATTTTTCCTGCTGCTTTATATACCATGACTTGATGGCCAGGATCTAGATTTCTAGTTATATGCGTAATTTGTATTGGAAAAAAAGATATACAAATATCACCATTTTGCATTGGCGTGAAGATTACTAGGTGTGTAATAAAAAAACCTTGAAATATTAAAACTTTCAAGGATTTTTACTACTAATATCTTTACATAGACATCATCAGTTCAGCTTCTTGAACGAGCTCTTTCATCAATTTTTTAACAGTAATAATCTCATTTAATCGATACCCATTTGAACCGGTAAAAATCAATCCGTTTGAAATATTCCCTTTCACTGCCTCGATAAGTGCTTTTGATATACAATAAGGAGTCGTTTTAGGGTCGCAAGTGACTAAACAATCATAGCACTTTTTTACAGGTATTCTTTCTCCTTCAACTGTTTTAACAAACTCATTATGGATGGCTCTTCCTGGAAGACCAACAGGACTTTTTACAAGGTTGATATCCTCTTGTTTTGAACGAATAAATGCCTGTTTGTAATTAACATCTGCATCACATTCTTCTGTAGCAATAAAGCGAGTTCCCATCTGTACTCCGGAGACTCCTAATTTTAAATATTTTGCAATATCTTGACCATTAAAAATACCTCCTGCAGCAATAATAGGGATACGTTTTTTATATTTTTCTTCAAATGAATGTAACGCTTCTCTTACATCACTTAAGATTTGAGAAAGATTTATTTTAGATTTTAATTCATCAATGGAAAAACCCAAATGTCCACCTGCTTCAGGTCCTTCAACAATCATTAAATCAGGTAAATATTCATACCTTTTGTCCCATAGCTTCGTCATTAGATATGCTGCTTTTCCTGAAGAGACAATCGGTGCGATTTTCGTTTTTGTGCCTTTAATAAATTCAGGTAATTCCTTAGGTAACCCGGCTCCAGAAACAATAATGTCTATTTTTTCCTCTACCGCGGTTCTTACCATTTCCTTATAATGGTTCATGGCCACCATAAGGTTAACCCCTATAATGCCTTTGGGACTTAACTCCCGTGCCTTACTAATTTCTTTTCTTAGAGCTCTTATATTAGCAAGAAGAGCATTGTTTTCGAAATCTGGTTCATTAAAACCAATTTGCACCCCAGAAATGATCCCAATTCCTCCCTCATTTGCTACAGCTGAGGCTAACCTAGAACGAGAAACACCTACGCCCATTCCTCCTTGAATAATAGGTACTGACGCTATTAAATCTCCTAACGAGAGTGAAGGTAATTTCATAAAATCGACTCCTTGAATTTGTTTAATGATTATCATTGTTTGCATTATAACGTTTTAAACCTTTAAAGTAAATATTTCACTTGAATTAGTTAGTATAAGTTTGACAATTTTGGAGATTTCGTAAGCAAAAAAAAACAAACCTTCCTATAATAGAAAGGTTTGTTTCCATATCTTTAATATCTCTTTCACTAGGTTGAATAGGTCTTTTATATGAACTCAGTATCTTACTGTATTATAAATAAAATAATTGCAAGTTCTTACTTTTTGGCTAGATAAAAATCCCAAACAGCTTCTTGTTCTTTTTTTGTTAAATACTCTTCAAAGCTCATCATTTTACCTTTATAGTTTACAACGTAATCTAATAAATCTTTTTGACGAGCTACCTCTTCCACTTTGTAGATTGCCATCCCAATCACCTCTTTTTTAATTTCAATCTCATTATACAACATTTTTTAGTCTATGATTGTGAAAATTATAACAAAAATATGAACATCGTTAAAGTTTAAATCTTTAGAAAAATCAATTAAATACTTTAACAGCAGCTAATTTTATTAGATTTCCAGAATTTAATATCTAATAAAAATTTTATGACTATTTTATATGTGAAAACGATAACAATTTATTATTATGTATTACGGGATAGCAATAAAGAACAACAGCTACGTTTGTTTGTAGCTGTTAGTTTATCGACGATCACTTACTAATTTAACCACCCTTGTATATTTCCCCTTTTTTACCTCTTCAGGAGTTGCATCTTCATCTAGTGCATCCATCTCCATACTTGGTGCAATGGTAGGCTCCTTTTCTTTAGGACTGATTTTCTTATCCACGATGATTCATCTCCTTTTCTTTACCTTATGTTCATTATGCTCCATAAATTGGATTTCATTCTTTATATTGTCGCTATTATCATCCATTTACTTATCACCTCTGTACCCTTTCAGGAATAACATCTTGAAAGATGGTGGTCTAAAAAATAAAAAAAGGGTTTATATCCGACCATCAACTTTCCAAAATCTTTTATGGCCTTCAAACCCTTGATATATAAAGTATGGTGACCCCGACTGGGTTCGAACCAGCGACCCCCACCCTGTCAAGATGGTGCTCTCCCGGCTGAGCTACGGAGTCACATATATTCGACGTTGTTACACTCAATTTAGATGGTGCCGAGGACCGGACTTGAACCGGTACGGTAGTCACCTACCGCAGGATTTTAAGTCCTGTGCGTCTGCCAATTCCGCCACCCCGGCAGGACTTTTAAATGGTGGGCCCAACAGGACTCGAACCTGTGACCAATCGGTTATGAGCCGACCGCTCTACCAACTGAGCTATAGGCCCCTACTAATTTAACTTTAAACAAATACTTTTTTAAAATGGCGGAGCTGACGGGATTCGAACCCGCGGTCTCCTGCGTGACAGGCAGGCATGTTAGGCCTCTACACCACAGCTCCATAATATAAATGGGAATATTCGACGTAGTGCAAATAGTTTATTGGTTGCGGGGACAGGATTTGAACCTGCGACCTTCGGGTTATGAGCCCGACGAGCTACCAACTGCTCCACCCCGCGTCATTACATAATAAAATTAGCGACAAAAATTATTATATATGATTTATAACATTTATGCAACAATTTTTAAAAATAGTTTTATCCCTTAAACCTCTTGGTCTTTGGGACAAAAGTAATTTTACCTAGAGTACAATAATTTGTCAATAGTATTGTCACATATATTTAGTGAATTGGGTTTACAATAACATTGTCAGTGTATACATGAATACCATTGACTTGAACCATGGTTAAGGAGAGTGTTGCATTTTGGCCAAACAAATAAAAGACAGACAAATCGCTTATGTAAATAAAGAAACAAATCTGTTGGTGTCACAAATCGTAAGTGGAACTCAATCACTACTACAGCAGACTAAACAATTACAGAGCAATCCATCATTAGTTGTACCTATACAACAATCTCAACTTACGTCGTCCACTGCATCTAACAACATGCAAATGTCTCAACAAAATTTCAAAACGCAACAACTTGGGCGGGCACAACAACATACTAGCGTCCCTGAAATGCAGCATTTAGATCAAATGCTACAAAAATTTTATAACGAGATTGGTAAGATGGAAACCGAATACAACCAATTGAAATCAGCCAATATGAATCCTTTACATCTTCAGCAATTGATGCAACAAAAAGCAAATGCGCTCCAATCATTTAGTAATCAAATACAACAAACAATCAATCAGGTTCAATTATCAAGTCAAACGAATCAAATTTATGAATCAGGCCATGGTTTCTAAAAAGTTTTGGCTGTTGAAATTCATCAACAGCCTCTCATATTTTCATACAAAGCTCATTTCTCTCGTTCATTTAAAAACTCTTTAGTTAAAATAGGTTGATATTTTACCCCAGAAACCGTAAAAACTGACTGGTATAAAGTTAGAGAAGTTACTTGCCATACAGAAGACGTTAGTTTAAAATTTTCCTTTTTAAAGGGAACATTCACCTTTCTTGCTAATGTTACATGAGGAGTATACTTTGGCTTTGCATCGAATGTAATCTTTGTTTTTGTCAATGCTTCAACAAAATTTTGGTAAAGTTTGTTTAACATTTGCAAGTCCCCATGAACATCAGCCCATAAAATATTAGGCTTATTTTCGCTAGGAAAGGCACTTATATTCTTTAACTGTAATTGAAAAGGGGATACATTTTTTACAGCCTCATTTAATGCTTGGTCTAACGATTCCATCTCTTTTTCATCGACTTCCCCTAAAAAAAGAAGAGTAATATGCCAATTTTCTTCTGGTACCCATTTTCCCAATTGTAAGCTGTTGCGAATAATTGGCAATTGTTGTTTAAGTTCATTTTTTACATGTTCAGCTAGCTTAAGTGCAACAAATAATCTCATAGCTAAACCACATTATCCTCAGTCATTTGTTCTTCTATTTCTTCCACCATTTCTTGCACATCTCTTAATCGATGGGCAATACGTCCTGCCGCTGAAGCAGCGATTCCAGCAACAAGGTCATCCAAAAACGTATGAACACCTTTACCGTTTTTTGTATCCAACTTTTTAATTATTCCCACTTTATCTTTATCTAAATATCCAAAAGTGGTCACTGCAATGCTTCCATAACCAAAGACAGAGCCTAATGCCATTGTTTCATCAATTCCAAAAAGTCCTTCATCAGACTCAACAAGAGATTGCAATGGTTCAGTTAACAAACCTTTTTCAGCCAATACGTCTAACTCGATCCCAACAAGTAATGCATGTTGAACTTCACGTTTTTCTAATACTTTGTTTACACTTTCCAGGCAAAGCTCCATGGTTAAATCTTTATTATATGGCAATTGTAATTCATAGACGATTTCTGCAATGTCTTCCAATGTAACACCGCGTTCTCTTAATCTCTGTAACGCTGCAGCTTTTACCTCTTTACTTGGTACCCTTCTTTTCAATACCTGTCACCTCCAAAAATATCTTTCTCCATCATATCACTTTCTCTACATATACAAAATAAACTTCATTATATATATTATTAAAAAAAAGAGTAGCAGTGAATCATGCTTACACTGCCACCCTTATCAAATATAAAATAAAAATAGATAAAGATTATTGATTTTGATGTTGATCCAGTCTTTGAATTAAATAGGCTAAACCATAACTCATTCCAACTAAAAAAAGCAAAGCAATAAAAACAATAAAAATGACTGCCATTTTATTCCTCCTTCATGTAAAAAAACTCTTTCTTAGTTTATACGGAAAAAAGGCAATTTATTCTTTCATTGTATTTACCAAAATATTTCATATTTCAAATTCTTTTGATAAAATAGGTTTATGAACCTAATGATAGGTTGAAAAAGGAGGAAAAAGGTATGAAATATGGTATTGTGATTTACCCCCAAAAGGAAATACAGGATTGGGCGAATTCATTACGAAAACGTTATGATTCTCATTACACATTAATTCCGCCCCATATTACAATTAAAGAGGCTTTTGAGATAGAAAATATAAACGAGGCTATTCAATATATTGAAAACATTACAAGTCAAATTCCTCCTTTTACATTAAAACTAAGCAAAGTCGGTACTTTTCTTCCTATCTCTCCTGTTGTATATGTAGGGTTTGAAAAAAATCCTGTTATTTATGAATTACAAGAAAAACTAAACGCTGACATCTTAAAGCGGCCATTAAAACATCAATTTATTCCACATATGACCATTGCTCAAGATTTGCATGAACAAGAAATACATGATGTATATGGTAGATTGAAATTGGAAAATTTAAATAAGTCTATACTGGTCGATCGAATTCATTTGTGTTATCAGATTGAGAATCAATCATGGACAGTTTATCAAACTTTTTTATTAACAGGAAAATAATAGCAGTGAATTTAAATATTCGTAGCAAATTTGAGGTGAGTTTATGCAAAAGTTGATATACAAACTCGTAACAAATCTACAAGAATTAAAGGATGCTTTTTCTATTAGAGAAGTTGTTTTTATCGATGAACAACAAGTTCCAAAAGAACTAGAAATGGATGAATACGATAATACAGCAACTCACTTTATTGTCTATGATGATAAACGTCCTGTAGCAACTGCAAGAATGAGGGAATACCATGACCCCTCCACCGTCAAGATTGAGAGAGTCGCTGTCCTGAAGGATGAGCGAGGTAAAGGTATTGGAAAAAAATTAATGACTTTTATTGAACAAGAAGCTTTAAAAATGGGATTTAAAACCCTAAGATTAAACGCTCAACGACATGCCGAAACGTTTTATAAAGACCTAGGATATATGACCATCAGCGAACCGTTCGATGAGGCCGGTATTGAACATGTTACCATGGAAAAGAAAAGTTAAGGTTTTTTAAAATGTACCTCATCCTTCGTGATATCTCATTAACATGTATGTCGAAAGAGTAGAGATATTCCTATCTTCTTAAATTTTTTAAACGTTCCACAACCTGATAGGGAACCATTTTTGTCCCTATTGGCGCGTGGAACATCTCGCCATTCCTTGAACCATGAAAATCAGAACCAGCGGTTACAATTATTCCGTAAGTTTCTCCCATTTCTTGATACCGTTTTTCTGCCTCTTCATCGTGATCAGGATGAAAAGCCTCAATTCCTTTAAGCCCGTATTTAATCAATCTAACAACCATTTCATCATCATCGTATAATCCTGGATGGGCTAATACTGGGACTCCTCCAGCTTTTTTAATAATATCAATTCCTTCCTCTGGAGAAATTCGAATCGGATTTACGTAGGCCTTTCCCTTTTTTCCAAGGTACAAATCAAAAGCTTCTTCCATGGTATCAACCACTTTCTTCTCGATCAATACTTCAGCAATATGAGGTCGACCAACATTAGCCCCTTCTCTTCTAATTTTCTTTTTCACTTCATCTAATGTGATCTGTATGCCAAGCTCATTTAATTTGACTATTATCATTTCATTTCGTTTATCCCTTGCTTTTTGCAGTTCATCAAGCGTATTTAAAAATTCCTTATCTTGGTAGCGAATAAAATAACCAAGAACATGAATATCTTGTCCTTTTTCTACAGTACTCATCTCAATTCCAGGAACAACCTCAATTCCTATTTTTTCAGCCATTTCAATCGCTTCATCAATTCCACTCACTGAATCGTGATCTGTGACGCCTAAAGCAGCCAATCCTGCTTCTTTTGCTAATTTGACGTTATCTGCAGGTGCATTTAGACCATCTGATGCAGTGCTATGCGAATGCAAATCTGCTCTCATCCTTTTCACTCCTTAAAAAAAATTCACAAAAATAACAGGTATTTTGAACAAGGCATCCCTCATAAACGTTTTAATACAATAAAGTTAAAGGAGGCCGTTTTGTGCACATTAACGTAAAGTCTGGATTTAAAATTGTAAAACCCTCTTCAAGAATTGATAAAGTATTTGAATCTCAAGGGTTCAAGAAAAAAGGGGGCAAAGACTTTCCCTACTATCGTCTAAGAATAGATGATATTTGCACACGAACGAGTTATGAATTACAGGTACCCGTACAGGAAATCTATTTAAGTCCAAAAGAATCTCTATATAAATTTCAGGAGATGATTATTCATACCCGATCTCCAGTAAAACCCCATCAAATTCCGGAGGCGATTATTCAAGCGGCAAAGGAAAAAATGAATGAGGTATTTTCTACTCTTTCTGAATCTAAACCAAGTATAAAAATCTAACATGTCTATTTTACCCTTTTTATCTTTTTATCATGAAAAAGAAAATATGAAAAGGCTGCGAGTTTTGCAGCCTTTACTTCATTATTCTCACACAATTTCAGCACTATGTTTAACCAATACTTTCTTCTGCCAAATTCGACTTTTCCAGCGAAAGAACATAAAAATACCTCTAAACCATTCATCTGCTGCAAACCCTAACCAAGCGCCGATTAAACCAAGGCCAAAGTGAATTCCTAAAACATAGGTTAAGGTTACACTTACACCGAACATTGAGATCACTCCCATGATAACAGGAAAATTCACATCCCCTGCCGCACGAAGAGAACTAATCAAGACTAAATTAAACGTTCGTCCTGCTTCTAGTAAAATATTAATCATCAATAAAGTTGAACCTAATTCTATAATCGAAGGGTCAACAGTGAAAATTCGGAATAAGTATTTGCTTAGCACAGAAAATAAAATAGCAACTGAAACCGAAACGATAAAGCTAATTTTTAAACTACGTAATGCTGTATGATAAGCATCGTCATTCTTTTTTGCGCCAACTAAATGTCCAACAAGAATTTGTGTACCTTGAGCAACGGAAACGGAGAATAAAAAGATAAAACTACTAAGATTTTGAGCATAGACTTTTGTGGTTAATGCCAGCGTTCCCATCATCGTAATAAAATACGTATTTAAAATTTGCGAAGTATTATAAGCTAAATGTTCCCCTGCAGCAGGTAAACCAACCGATAAAATCCCTTTAATGTAGTACTTTTTAAAATTAAAAAATTCACTAACTGTATAGCGATGATTTAATCGATTAGACAAGATCATCATAATTGCAATAAAACCAATGATTCGTGTAATTGTAGTTGAGATTGCCACTCCGGTTACTCCGAGCTTTGGAAAACCAAAAAGACCAAAAATAAAAATGGAGTTACCAATGATATTCATCACATTCATCGAAAGGCTTACATACATAGCATCCCTAGTAAAACCATTACTCCTTAATACCGCACCTGCAGAATTTAATGCAGCCTGAACAAATAAAAAGCCACCGACAATCAACATATATGATTTAGAATAAGCTTGTAGTTCAATTGGTACATTCATAATGTCTAAGAAAACGGGTGAAAAGAAAGCCATCATTCCACTTAATAGGATCCCAAATAGGAAATTAACGCCAATTGCAACAGCTCCAATTTTTAATGCATCATAATATTGTTTTGCTCCTAAATTCTGAGCCACGACAATACTTGCCCCAGCGGAAACGAAACCAAACATCACAATCGCAATAGAAATAATTTGATTGGTAACTCCTACTGCGGCAACAGCATCATCGGATACTTTACTGAGCATCATCGTATCTATATTCCCCATCAACATAAAAAGGAACACTTCAATAAAAATTGGCCAAGTAATTGAAAAAAGCGAAAGTTTTTGCTGTGCAGATTCCTCTAATACCATACTCTTCCCCCCATCAGCTTTATGAATCAATATTAGTGCAAACGTTTTCTTTAAAACGGATAAATCTAGTATAGTACGTTTACATTAGAATAGGAAGAGTTTATTTTTTTCCTTTTTTCAACATGTATCGTTTGAATAAAGTTTCAATGATAAAGGAGCGAATAACTTGATAATCCTTTGAATTCGTATCTATAAATTTGGCACCATAATAAAACTTTTTATCTTTTTTAGAAAATGTACTCTTCATAATTTCAACCTCTAGATGAAGAAATTGGTCAAATAGCCTAAAAGAAAGAAGAGCAATTCCATTTTCTCGAATATAGCATTTAGTAGAAAAGCCAATTCCTCCCTCACTGACATCATGAAGCTCTATTTGACAGAGTTGATTTAAATCAATTAAGGGCTTCGAACCAGAAAAAGAGACAGCGGTAATTTTGCCTTTTGCATCAATTCGAATTCGAGGGTTTTCCCTAGAAATAATCCATTTGTCACGTAAGATCAGCGGAACCAGCGTGATCAAGGAGTTCTCAGTTTTACCCATGACTGTTGTCTCGAAGGATTCAATGATTCCGCCTTCATTTAATGTGCAAGAAATCTTATCACCAACATTTAGCTGCTCTACTGAGGCTTGGATTTCTAGAAAGTCACTTTCTACATACCGGATCACCCCAGGACGTTTAAACGAAGCACCTTGTATAACAATTTGATTTCCAATCAAAGTTATTAGCCTCCATCGTCATCTTATTCCATTGATTTGTGAGACTTACTCATTTGTGCTCCAAAATTCTTTGGATGCTCTCCCATTTTTCCTTGTAAGATTTGCAAAGCATGGGGAAGAATTTCAATAATCGCTTCTAGATTTTCCCGTACTCCCTTTGGACTCCCAGGAAGATTAACGATGATGCTATCTCCTCTTGCACCCACCACAGCACGAGAAAGAGTAGCAAAAGGGGTTTTTACCCGTGAAACCCGACGCATTTCTTCGGCAAGACCAGGAATTTCTTTATCTATAACAGCTAAAGTTGCTTCAGGTGTCACATCTCTTTTTGCCAAACCTGTTCCTCCTGTTGTAATCACTAGATCAAGCTGTAACTCATCCGTATATAGGATCAAGTACTTTTCGATCAGTTGCCGTTCATCGGGAATAACGTCATATTGCTTTACTTCTCCCTGAATCGTTGCTACGATTTCACGAATCACTTTTCCGCTAATATCTTCTCGTTCACCACGAGAACCTTTATCACTTAATGTCAAAATCCCAACTGACCAATTCACGATGATATCTCCCCCTTGTTTCTGACATACTCCCCACTTTTGCCCCCTGTTTTAGAGACGAGATAGGTTTCCCCTAATACCATTCCTTTGTCTACTGCTTTACACATATCATAGATGGTTAACATGGCAACACTTACAGCGGTTAGTGCTTCCATCTCTACCCCTGTCACATTCGTGGTTTTAACGGTGGACTCTACAATAATTGTATTTTCACCTGATTCTTCAAAGGAGATATCCACTCCAGTGAGTGGAATAGGGTGGCACATAGGAATAAGCTCTGATGTTTTTTTTGCTGCCATGATCCCAGCGATTTGGGCAACAGCTAAAACATCTCCTTTCCCAATCTTTCCTTGCCGAATTAGTTGCAAGGTTTCTGGCTTCATAATGATTGTGCCTCTAGCCACAGCTGTTCGTTTAGTCACGTTTTTTTCACTTACATCAACCATTTTGGCTCGGCCTTGATTATTAAAGTGGGTTAATTCGCTCATCTTAACCTCCTATTTGCGACATTCTTCTTTGGGTTGGTATATGTGATAACTCTTCGTTATTTAATGTTTTTGCCATCTCATGATTTTCTGGTTTCATATTTAACGCTTTATAATAAAGCTGTTTTAGTCCTTCCTCATCTCCCAAATACGGTTTAACATTTAATTCTTCCTGCCAATAAAGACAAGGCTTGATATAACCATCAGAAGTTAACCGAAGGCGATTACAGTTAGCGCAGAAATGATCACTAATTGGATGAATAAATCCAATTGATCCTTTTGCTCCTTTAATTCGGAAGTTTTCCGATGGGCCATTGCCAAAAACTTCTCCAGATTCCTCTAATTCAAAACCCAATTCTTTCGCTTTTTCCTTTACAAGTTCTAATGAGAGATAACCACTTTTCCAGGTTTCATCTGCATGACCAATCGGCATATATTCGATAAACCGAACCTGTACAGGTTGATCAATCGTCATTCGCAGAAAATCACCAATTTCATCATCATTAAACCCTTTCATCAGAACCGTATTGATTTTAATCGGCGAAAATCCTACACGATAAGCAGCATCAATCCCATCTAGTACCTTTTTCAAATCGCCACCTCTTGTAATTTCCTTAAAACGATCATGGCGTAATGAATCTAAGCTAACATTGACCCTAGTTAATCCTGCTTTTTTAAGTACTTCCGCCTTTTGCGCTAAAAACATTGCATTTGTTGTTAAAGCAATATCTTTTATTCCTTCAATACGACTAAGTTTCTCAACTAATACCTCTAGATCTCTACGAACTAGAGGCTCTCCACCTGTTAAGCGGATTTTTCGAATACCTAAACTCGCACCAACTCTCACCACTTCTTCAATTTGTTCATAAGTTAGAAGCTGATGGTGGTCCATAAATTGAACACCCTCAGGTGGCATACAATAGACACAACGTAAATTACAACGGTCGGTCACAGATATTCTCAAATAATCATGTACACGGTTAAATCGATCTACTAATTGGCTCATTTATAAAGCCTCCTCTCCCTGATTCAATCCCCTCTAGTCTGAATAACTCTATTTTACAACAAATTCATGGTAAATAAGTGCTAAAAATGTACTTCACCTAAAATAAACTTTTTCGTTAGTTCATGAATAGGATTTTCAAACATTCTTCTCGTTGCCTGGGATTCAATCAAATAACCACTATGTAAAAAAAGAGTCTCATCAGCAATCCGTTTTGCTTGAAACATATTATGAGTCACCATGATCACCGTCATTTGAAATTGGTTCTTTAACTTTAAAATAAGTTGTTCAATCTCAAGCACATTTTGAGGATCTAAACTTGCAGTAGGTTCATCTAAAATAAGAACTTGTGGTGAAGTAATAATGGCTCTAGCAATGGCCACCTTTGCCATTTCTCCTCCAGATAAGCTTTTTGCCTTTTGATCAATCAAATAATCAATTTGAAATTGTTTCAGGATTTCCAAAACCTGTTCTTTTCTTTCTTTTCTAGGTACACCACGTACTTTTAAACCGTATGCAACATTTTGAAAAACATTCGTCTGAAACATATATGGCTTTTGCCAGACTACCGCTATTCTTTTGTCTGGTTCTGTTAACGCTTTTCCATGGAAATAAATTTCCCCAGAAGTTGGTGTTAAAAATCCTGAGATGATCTTTAACAAGGTGCTTTTCCCTGCCCCGTTTGGTCCGATTATCCCATACACCTTTTCATTTTCAAATCGATAACTAATTGGCTTTAATATCGTTTTTCCATCGATTTCAACCGTTGCATTTTTTACTTGGATCAAGATTTCCATCCTCCTTGCTGCCAGGAGAATAAAACAGAGTTAATCAGAAAAGAAACAAAAAGGAGAATCATTCCTAATGCAATCGCCATATCAAAGTTTCCTTTTCTTGTTTCTAAAACAATGGCAGTAGTGAGCACCCGTGTTTTTCCCGCAATATCTCCACCTACTAACATCACGGCTCCTACTTCAGCAATCACTCTTCCAAAAGCAGAGATTAAAGCAGCAATCGCTGGAAAGCGAATCTCTTTGATCAATGTGAATAATGTATATATTCGATTTGCTCCCAATCCTCTTGCTGTCATCATGACGACTGGGGCTTTTCCTTCTGCTGCAACATAGATCAAGCCTATGACAATGGGTAAAGCTAACATCAACTGAGCTAAAATCATCGCTATCGGGGTATAAAGAAGATAGATATAAGGAGCAATTGGGCCACTCCTCGATAAAAGTAAAAATAGAATAAGTCCAGCCAATACAGGGGGTAATCCCATCAAAACATAAATCAATCGGATGAAAACATATTTAAAGGGAAAAGATCGAGTTCCCAGCCAGGTACCAATGGGAACTCCGATCAATCCTGCAATCATCACAGCGATACTAGAGATATAAAGTGAACGAAATGTAACTTCATATAATTCTCTATTTCCAGTTAAGATTAAAGAAACAGCTCGTTCAAATCCTTGCAAATAGATTTCCATATTGCTACAAGCCCCTATTTTTCATAAGTAAAGAACAATTGTTGACCATTTACTTTATAGTCCTTAATCAGTTGTTGCCCTTCATCAGAAAGAATAAAATCAATCAATTTTTGTGCATCCTCGTGATTAATTCCTTGATGTTTCTCAGGGTTAACAGCAATGATTCCATAGGGGTTAAGCAACCCTTTGTCTCCTTCAACTAAAATATCAAGATTGCTCAATTTATCTTTCATGAAGGAATAGGTAGCACGATCTGTTAGAGTATACCCTTGCTGCTCATTGGCCATGATTAAAGTATCTCCCATTCCTTTGCCTACAGAAAGATACCAGTCCCCTTTTGGTTTTATCCCTAACTTTTGCCAAATTTCTAGTTCTTTTTTATTTGTCCCAGAGTCGTCCCCTCTTGATAAAAAAGGAGCTTGCCCATTTGTAAAAAGGGTAAATGCTTCATCTAATGATTTACCTTTAATCCCATCAGGATCATTTTTAGGTCCAACAATGACAAAATCGTTGTACATCACATCATAACGCTTGCTTCCATGCCCATCTGCGACAAACTTTTCTTCCGCTTTTCGTGCATGAACTAAGATCACGTCAGCATCGCCTCTTGAAGCGGTTTCGATCGCTTGGCCTGTTCCTTGTGCAAGCACATCTACTTTTACATGATATTTTTCTTCAAAAACAGGAAGCAAATAGTCTAATAAACCCGAATCTTGCGTACTTGTTGTTGTAGCAAGGCGTAAAGTTGTTGGTTGTTCACTAGTTGTCTGTTCTCCCCCACAAGCCACTAGTATAAACATAAGGAATACGAAAAGGATTCCAACAAATAATCTCATTCTTTTTCTCATTTATTATTCCCCCCTAGTCAACTACTTTCCTGTTACTTCATTTTTATACAAAATTTTTCCAGTATCTCGACAACTATATCCACCCATTGATTCTACCTCTGATTTGAATTTATCTGAGGTGATCACTTGTATTAAGAGTTGACCGGCTTCACTTTGATAAAACTCTTTTGTCATGATTAAATCATATCTTTCTTCTGCAACAGGAATAAAATCTAGATCAAGAACCTTAGCTGCTGAATAAATTCCCAAACCAACGTCCGCATTGCCTCCTTTAATCGCTGCTGCTAGACTTAGATGGGAAAAATCCTCTCGTGTATACCCGTAAATATCATCAGGAGAAAGATTAACTTGTTTTAGTAAATAATCAAAGAGAATTCTTGTTCCTGCTCCCCGTTGACGGTTGATATAGCGAATTCCTTCTTTTGTAAGATCCTCAATCGTTTGAATTTGCTTTGGATTACCTTTCTGAACGATCCAACCTTGCTGTCGATAAACTAAATTGATTAATACAACAGGTGTATTGGATAAATATTGCTCTATATAAGAAAGGTTATACTCCCCTGTTTTCTCATCTAAAAGATGGGTTCCTGCTACATGGTTTTCTCCTTTGCGAATGGCCAAAATTCCAGCAAGGCTTCCTATATGTGCAGAACTTAATGAATATGAAGAATCTTGCTTTCTAATTGCTGACGCTAATAGATCTAAAATAAGATCATGACTTCCCGCAAAGACGATCGTTTGGTCAATTTGTTCAAGCGATCGATATAATTCAACCTCTACCTCTTCCCCTTGTTCATAACCTTGGCTTTGAATAGGGATACGAAGTAATCCATCAGCCCGTACAAGTGACATCGTTACCCCAGCAGAACGACTTAATGGGTTCGCAACATATTGTCCATTTACCTTTCCGAGGGTTAAACGAATAAAATCCTCAGCTCCCATTTTTGAAACAATTCTTCTACCTAGCTTTACTTTAATCTTTCTTCGTTCAGGTGAAGCGAGTCCAAGAAATTGATGCATCAATGGTTTGAGAAACCAATCTAAAGCTAAATAAGCTGAAACAGGATACCCGGGAACGCCAATAATCGGCTTGCCATTATAGGCTTTTCCTAGAACAACTGGCTTACCTGGTCTTGTTGCAACACCATGGACAATCACTTCTCCTAGGGAAGCAATCACAGATGAGGTAAAATCTTCTCTCCCTGCCGATGAACCAGCATTCATTAAAACAATATCAGCTTCTTCTAAGGCTTCCTTTACTTTTTGCTGAATCAGATTGAAATCGTCAATCACAATTCCTTTATAAATCGGTTTTCCTCCCCATTCTTTCACGTAACTAGCAAAAACCGTTCCGTTAAATTCAATAATGTCCCCTGGTTTTAAATTCAACGTTGGCTCAACGATTTCTGTTCCCGTTGGAATAATAGCGACCTTTGGCATAGCAATGACAGGAACCTCTAAGACTCCACCAGCTAAAAGGGCGCCTTGATCAACAGGACGAATTTTATGATAAATCGGTAAAATCATCTCTCCTGCAACAATATCCTCACCAATTTGACGAATATGTTTCCAAGGACTAGCTGGCTCAATAATTTCAACCGTTTCTTCATCAATTTGATGGAGATATTCAACCATAATCACTGCATTGAATGGTTCTGGAATAGGGTCACCTGTGTCTACCACTTCATAATCAACATGCAGTTTTAAACGAAGGGGATTTGTTTCATGAGCAGAATATGTTTTTTCTGCTTTTACTGCAATTCCATCCATAGCTGATGCATGAAAATGAGGCATAGAAACATTTGCGAAAATTGCTTGTGCAGTAACCCGATCTAAACTTTCAGTTGTTGGTACCATTTCCACATTCGGTTTGAGATCAAAGAGTTGCAAAAATTTAACTTGTGCTTCATGTAAAGGTGTATCTTCCAAATAGATTTTTCTCATTCCAATGTCTCCTTTTGCTTTCTTCCCAGTTATCCCTATTCTAGCATTAAAAAATAACCCACAAAAGTGACGTTTTTCTTTCGTAGCATATTCCTATTATTTTACAGGATCCCATTATAATAAAAGTCATTAAGAAAACAATATGACATTTACCCATTCTCCAGCTGTAATGCCTTCTTTATATTGAGAAATTTCTATCATCCCATCACTTTTTACTAGATTGGTAATTAGACCTGATTTACCAAAAACAGGGTTGGCCCATAATTCATGATCACGAATCTCCAATTGTACCCGAACATAATCGGTGCGACCTACTTGAGAAGCAATATTTCTTGATATTCTTGCTCTCAATTGTTTGGCAAAAGGATTTTCGTTTACTTGATGAAGCTGATTCATGATTTGCCTACCAAATAGTTCAAATAAGACCATGGCAGACACAGGATGTCCTGGTAAACCCATCACAGGTTTCCCATTACAATTAGCGATTATAGTTGGTTTGCCCGGTTTTATAGATATCCCATGTACAAAAACACCTGGTGAACCTAATTGGTTCATCACTTGACTTGTATAATCCTTTGTCCCCATTGAACTCCCACCAGATAGAATTAAAAAATCTACCTGTTGAAACAGCTCTTGTGATTTTGAAAGATATTGATCAAACTGGTCTTTAACGATTCCTCCATAGATGATTTGACCGCCTAGTGCTTGTACTGCTGCTGCAATCGATATCCCATTAATATCTCTAATCTGCCCGGGTAACAATTCTTCAGTTTCTGGTGGGACAATTTCGTCGCCAGTAGATAATAGGCCAACCTTTAATTTTGTATAGACAGGAACTTTGGTTACTCCAATTGCTGCTAAGCCACCTAAATCTTGTGGTCTTAAACGATGCCCCTTTTTCAACACCACTTCGCCATCATAAACGTCTTCTCCTTTGAAAATCACGTTCTCTCTGGGGGCTACTTGTTCAAAGACATTTAATAGATCACCTACAACTTCTACATCTTCAATCATCACCACTGCATCTGCACCTTCAGGTAACATCCCGCCAGTAGGAACATACATCGCTTGTCCTTCTTGAATGGTTTGATTGACATCTTTCCCCATTTTAACCGAACCAGTAATATGAAAAAAAGTAGGCATTGATTCTGTAGATCCATAGGTATTTCTTGCCTTCACAGCATATCCGTCAACCGTCGAACGATGAAATCCTGGAACATCTTCCTTTGAAACCATGTCATGAGCAAGAACTCTCCCTACAGCTTCTGTAATCGAAATTTCTTCGACCGAATCAATTGTTTGAAACTGCATTTTGATCTTTTCTGCCACTTCTTGTACTTGTTGGACATCTAGTAATTCGATTCTAGATCCATTTTGATGAAGGTTTAATGGTTCCATACTTCTCTTCCTCCTTTGATGTACATTCCTTTTACAAATGCTCTCCTATTTTGAAAGATGGCATATAAAGATGATATAATAGGATTAAATTGAATTGAAAATAGACTAGATTGGCTTCGGGGGTGAAACCATGCAAATCCAATTATTCGCTACCTATCGTGATATTGTTAACGCTAAGACTGTCGATGTTCCTGTGACAGAATCAATGACAACAATAAAAGAACTATTACAATCATTAATCAACTTATTTCCAGCATTTCAAAAAGAACTTTTTCTTGATGAAACACAATTATCATTAAAACCTCATGTCCATATTTTTGTAAACGGTCGTAATATCATTCATCTTCAGGGGCTAAATACACCTTTTACATTCAAAGATGAAATCGCTTTAATCCCTCCTGTTGGAGGTGGTTGATATGTATGAGACCCAGCTTGAATTTAGGGGTATTTCTCGTGAATTAGTCATTGAATATTTACTAAGCATTGCCGAGTTAACAAGTACTTCCATTATATCAAACGCTGATGGCAGCGTAACAATTCCTTCTAAAGATTGGATGGTTACTTTATCGGAAGTAGGGTCTTTTTCCATTGTTCCAACAGTTGTGATTCCAAGATTTTTCATTTCCTTTACAGGAGATGAAACAAAAATTTTAGATACCATCCAAAAACTTCGAGTTAGAACCTTACGTACAGGTGGATAATTTTTTTAAAGAATAATCCAGCTTTCCTGTTGGAAGCTGGATTATTCTTTTTCAACATTTAAAAACCAATCATTCTCAAATAGTAGGAGATTAGAGAATTTCTAATGCCTTTAATTTTTCTTCTGGAACTACACCATCGACCCAACCACGAAGTTGATAATATTCTTCTAACATTTCAGCAAGGTTTGAAACAACACCTTCGCTATGTTTAGTTGCCCCTTCTGTTAAGAAACGTTTTGGTAAGGTATCGTCTTTTCGATCAAATCCATTCAGGTTGTTATAATAACGCTCTAGATTAACGATTCTTTCTCCTGTCTTCATCACTTCTTCAGCTGTCATATCTCTTCCAATCATCGTTGCAAGCTGTGCTGCATATTCTTCTGCTCCTTCAGCAAAAGAAGAGAACTTACAAATATCCATTGAATCTCCAAAAGCAGCAAGATCTTGGAACACCTTGGTTAAATTACCTTTTCCTTTTACCTGAAGACGATCCATTGGTTCAGGAATTCCCAACATTTCACTTGCAATGGTATAACCATTGACATGGCAAGCACCACGGTTACTTGTTGCATAGGTTAAACCGATTCCTTGTACACCACGAGGATCGTAAGCGGGAATCGATTGATCTTTAACAGACATAGATAACTCTGGCGCCCCAAGTTTTTTGGAGGCTTTACCACCACCTTCTGCTAAAAGATCGCCAAGCCCTTCTCGAACTGCAATTTTATCAAGAAGTTCGATCATTTTATCCGCATCGCCCCACTTGATTTCTTCTTCAATGAGGCCTTTTTCTGAAGCTTCCATAGCCATAGCAAGTGTATTTCCAGCTTCAATCGTATCCATGCCATAATCATTACATTGGTAGAGCATATAGGCCATCGCTTCTCGATTAAAGTTTCCACTCATTGCACCTAGAGCCCAAGCCGTTTCATACTCCATGGATTCAACTTTAACCTTATACTTACCATCCTTAACTTCAAGCTCTTTCTTACATGCAACAGGACAAGCATGACAAGTTGGTTCAGATACTAATAAGGTTGCTCTAAATGTTTCCCCACTAATCTCATCTGCTTGTTCAAAATGGGATTGTTTCCCGTTATAGGCAGGGAAAGCACTAACAGCATTCATCATATTGGTTAACACATTTGTTCCATAAACAGATAGCCCACCTTTTCCAGGTGAAGTCACAGGATTATCCATGATCAGTTTTAATGCCTTTTGCCTTGCTGCTTTATGTTCATCAGGCTGTACCGGTTTTAACATATTTTTCTGTGAACCGCGTATGACGATGGCTTTCAAATTTTTACTCCCCATCACTGCTCCAACGCCACCACGACCATTTGCTCTATCATTTTCATTCATAATAGAAGCAAATTTCACTAGATTTTCTCCAGCTTTACCAATGGTCATCACACTAAGATCCTCTTCACCGTAGCGATTTCTCATGATTTTAACAACTTCATGAACATTTTTTCCCCATAAGTCACTAGCGTCTTTGATTTCTACTTGACCATTTTCCACATAAAGGTAAACAGGATGATCTGCTTTTCCTTTCACAGTTAATCCATCAAAACCTGACCAACGAATTCTTGAACCTGCCCAGCCGCCAGCATGCGAGTTCGTTATTGTTCCAGTTAAAGGAGATTTGGTTACGACCGCAACACGGTTACCCATAGTGACTTGTGTCCCTGTTGTCGGTCCAGTCATAATGGCCAACATATTGTCAGGAGATAGCGCTTCCACTAATGGCCCGTTGTCAAAGACATATTTGGTACCAAGCCCTCTCCCACCAATATATTTTCTAGCATCTTCTTCGTCGATTTCTTTGTAATCCACTGTCCCATTTGTTAAGTCAATCCATGCAACTTTGTTTAAATATCCCCCAAATTTCATCAGTTTCCTCCTCCTTTTTTATTTCATCCATTTAAAATCATAGATTGGAAGATATAGCCAACCTATATTTATTATTCTATCATGATCTTTATAAAAATTAAATAAATTCTCATTACTAATTTCTAAAAATTGTTATTTTTATATCAATTTTAATATACAAAATTTGTACACTTCCACAAACTATCAAAGATAGAAAACGATTTTCCTTTTCCATCGCTCAAATATAGTGGTAAAATAAATATAAAATGAAAACGTTTAGTAGTGAAAGGAAGAACCATATGCAAATCAAAATTAAGTTTTTCGCTGGGATTGCTGAAGCAACTAGAAAAAGGGAACATACTTTACATCTTGACCACACTCCTACTGTAAAAGATCTAATTCACTTATTAACAAATGAATTTCCAATGGCAGCTGAAATGATTAAAAGATCGATGGTATCTATAAATCATGACTATGCAAAACCAGACCAAAACATTACTGAAACAGATGAAATTGCTTTAATTCCTCCTGTAAGTGGAGGAGAAGAGCCTCTTTTTGAAGTGACGACAGAACCCTTGTACGCTGATCAATTGATTGCTAAGGTTTCAAATCCAATGGCTGGAGCAATTCTTACCTTTGTTGGAACGGTACGAGAATTTACATATGGGAAAAGAACCACTTATTTGGAATATGAAGCCTATCCAGAAATGGCAATTAAAAAAATGGAGGAAATTGCTAAGGAAATCAAGGAAAAGTGGCCAAATACCAAAGTAGCCATGTCCCATCGTATCGGTAAATTAACGATTGAAGAAATAAGTGTGATTATTGCCGTAGCTACTCCTCATCGTGATGCTGGATTTGAAGCAGGACGTTATGCGATTGAACGATTAAAACAAATCGTCCCTATATGGAAAAAAGAGATTTGGGAAAATGGCGAAGAATGGATAGGGCATCAAGAAGGTCCATGGAAGAAGGATGAATGAGTTGATGAATCTAAACGAAATCAGATATTCCAGACAACATCTATTTCCTTTTATCGGCAAATCCGGTCAAGAAAGACTTGGTAAATCGCGAGTCGCTATTGTTGGAATGGGGGCACTTGGTACCGCATTAGCTAATCACATGGTACGTTCTGGCATCGGTTATATCAGAATCATAGATCGCGATTTTGTAGAATATAGTAACCTGCAAAGGCAGATGCTTTTTGATGAAAAAGATGCAGAGCAAGGTCTTCCCAAAGCATTGGCTGCAAAGGAAAAATTAAATTTGATCAACTCATCAGTTATGGTTGATGCCCATATAACAGACCTTACATGGAAAAATGCAGAACAGCTTTTAGCTGATGTAGACCTTATCTTAGATGGAACGGATAATTTTGAAGGGCGTTATTTAATCAACGATGTTGCTGTAAAATATAAGATCCCATGGATTTACGGTGGAGCTGTTAGTTCAAGAGGAATGTCCGTAACGATTTTACCAGAAAAAACACCATGCTTTCGCTGCCTATTCCCTCAAGCACCTGCACCAGGAACAACACAAACTTGTGATACAGCTGGAGTGATCGGCCCAATTATCCAAGTCGTTGCCGCTTACCAAGCAACCGAAGCTTTAAAACTGCTTGTAGGCGATCATGAACATCTTAGCCCTTCTTTACGAAACTTTGAATTATGGCAAAATGACTATTCTGAAATCAATGTAAGAAATGCGAAAAATGAGGACTGCCCAACTTGTGTTCATCACCAATATGATTACCTAGATCCAAAAGACAAATCAGATCGTGTTGTTTCCCTATGTGGAAGAGATACCATTCAAATATCTCCTGCACAGGACACTGCTTTTGATTTGAAACGATTAGCCTCTAACTTATCATCTATAGGTAAAGTGGAGGAAACTCCCTTTCTACTCCGTTTTTATATTGATGATTATAAATTGGCGATTTTCCCCGATGGTCGCGTACTTATTCAGGGAACAGATGACCCGATCACTGCAAAAAATTTATTTACAAAATATATTGGAAATTAAAAGAATGCCGTCAATAATGTGGCATTCTTTTTTTGAATAAATAGTTTCAACTTTTTTTTGGTTGAAATCACCCTATATTAGTAAAATGATTTATAAAAATTTTATGTATAAATCTATTTCTTCGCTCTTGAATAGGGCTCTGGCCAAGAAACAACGGCATTTAATTTTGATGCCGCATGAAGTGGCCAATAAGGATTTCTCAATAATTCCCTACCTAGTGCAACAAGATCTGCACGTTCATGAAAGAGAATTTCTTCTGCCATTTCTGGCTCAGTAATCAGTCCAACTGCTACAGTTGGGATTCCCACTTCTTTTTTGATTTGTTCAGCAAACTTGACCTGATACCCTGGTCCCAATTGAATTTTGGCTGGAACTAATCCACCAGAGCTCACATCAATTACATCAACCCCCCAAGTCTTAACTATCTTTAACATTTCAATCATTTCCTTAATGTCAATCCCCTCCTGTTTATAATCAGAGGCTGAAACACGAAGAAAGATTGGTTTGTCTGATGGCCACACCCGTTTGATCCCACTGATCATTTCCTTTAAAAATCTTAACCTTCCTTCCCTATTTATGCCATAAGCATCCATTCTTTGATTAGAAAGAGGGGATAAAAATTCATGAATTAAATAACCATGTGCACCATGAATTTCAATTAGATCAAATCCAGCTTGATGGGCACGTTTTGCTGCTTTGACAAAAGCATCCACTACCTCTTTAATCGTATCCTTTGTCATTTCATTTGGTACTGTCCAACCCTCATCAAACGCAATGGGACTTGGAGCGATAACAGTAGATTGATCAGAGATCTCTGCTTTTCTTCCAGCATGAGCCAATTGAATTCCTATTCTACTTCCATATTGGTGTGCAAAATCAACAATTTCTTTTAAACTATTGACCTGATCATCATTCCAAATTCCTAAATCTTTTTCAGTAATTCTTCCCCTCGCTTCTACCGCAGTAGCTTCAACGATAATCAAACCTACTTGTCCAATCGCACGAGTTCCATAATGAATGCGATGCCAATCTGTTATCTTTCCATCTGACTCTGCCATATATTGACACATAGGTGGCATCATAACACGATTTTTTAAGGTAATATTTTTTATTGTAATGGGTGTAAAAAGAACTGCCATTTTAACAACCTCCAGAGTATTTAGTGGGTCCCCACAAAAGTAATCGGAATTCACTTCAAAGGAGATCATCACTTTTGTGTGTTTTCTTGTCTTATTTTACCACATTTTTTTATGACGAAAAAACACCAAATGGGTACTAAACCCCAATTGGTGTTTTCGAAAAACTTTAATTTCAATACTATTTTGCAGTGAGATGTGTTTCTCCTGGCTTCCAGTTTGCTGGACATAACCCACCAGATTGAAGGGCTTGTAAAACTCTTAAGGTTTCCTCAACACTTCGTCCGATGTCATTATGATGAACAACTGCATATTTAAGAATCCCATCAGGGTCAATGATAAATAAACCGCGTAAAGCTATTCCCTCTTCTTCAATTAAGATTCCATATTCCCAACTAACTTCCTTTGTAATGTCTGAAGCAAGGGGAAAGTTTAATTTACCAATTCCATTCTCTTCTAAAGGCGTATTCATCCATGCACGATGAGAATATATGCTATCCGTACTGCAACCTAGTACTTCACAACCAAGTTTTTTAAACTCTTCATAAGCATTACTCAATGCGGTAATCTCTGTAGGACATACAAAGGTAAAATCTAAGGGGTAAAAGAAGAAAACAAGCCACTTACCCTTATAATCCGATAAAGAAACCCGTCCAAAATTCACACCATCTCCTAGTGCAGTCTGCATGGAAAATTCCGGTGCAGGTTGACCTACTAAACGTTCTGCCATGATATATTCCTCCTAAAGCAAATAAATTTTTTCCTCACAATTGATAAAATAACCATTTTTTCTACCTTCCATACCAATATGATTTATTTTATATTCTCCAAGCAACTATGATTTGTCTTATTGCATTAAATAAATGTCTTTTCCATAAGGACAAAATAGCTAAACAATCCTCAAATGTCTATTTGTATTGATTCAAAAAGCAAGGATATAAGAAGAAATGTAAGCATAATGAAAGCATGGACAGATGATGAATGTCTGCCTCTTTTCATCATATTCGACAAAACTTGCTTATTTGTTGTAAATTTTTAAACATTAAGTAGACTCTCAGACAACTGATGAAAAGGAGGAATAACAGTGAGGGACCATGGATTTAATCAACAAATTGAAGAAGTGGTGGCTAATGCGACCAATAGTAAACAAATAGATCGCTTAGATTTCTATTTTGGGCCAATAGGCGCGACCGTACCCATGTTATTTTTTGTGATCTGGGCAATCACTACCAGCATTCTAAAGATTTCTACTGAGACAGGTCTCATTATGGGAATGCTTTTTGGTTTAGCCTTAGGCATGTTTATGTCTAAAAGTTCTTGGACTGATTATGCACAAGGAATTTTCGACGGGATGTCCCAATCGATTGGAGTAGTTGCCATTGTTGCTTGGTTTTGGGCAGGAATGTTTGCAGAGATTTTAAAAACGGGTGGTCTTGTTGAAGGCTTGGTATGGCTTGGGACTACTACAGGGGTACATGGGGGATGGTTTGTAGCTATTACCTTTTTCTTAGCTGCTATCTTCTCATCTGCAGTAGGTACAGGCTATGGAACGGTAGTAGCCTTTACAACCCTACTTTACCCTGCAGGTATTCTACTAAACGCTGATCCTGTTTTTCTATTTGCTGCCATCCTATCAGGAGCTGCCTTTGGAGATAATTTGGCACCTGTTTCTGATACGACAATTGTATCTGCCGTTACCCAAGATGCCGATGTTCCAGGGGTTGTTCGTTCAAGATTTAAGTATAGTGTCATGGCAGGTATTCCTGCTTTTATTCTTTTTGCTATTTTTGGGAGTGGTAATGGAGTTATTCAAACCAATGGACTTTCTGCACTCAATATTACAGTGTCACCAAATGGCCTCCTTTTACTCATTCCTTTTACCTTAGTCATTGTTTTAGCATTATCAGGACGTCATTTAATTACATCTTTAACTTGGGGGATCATTACGGCAACAGTGATCATTCCACTTGCAGGATTAGGAAGCTTATCTCAGATCTTAGACTTTAATTTTGAAAAGAAAAGTATTGAGGGAGCTTTAGTGAATGGTTTTACTGGATACATGAATATGGCAATATTGATTCTCCTTATTGTGGCAGCTTCACATATCATGAGTCTTGGCGGAACGATGGAAGCGATGAAAGAAGCGTTAAATAAAAAGATCAATGGTGTTATTCGCAGAGCTGAACTAGCCATTGTATCGATTGTAACAGTATTAAATGTATTTATCACGATCAATACTGCCGCAGAAATCGCTGCAGCGCCATTTGTAAGACAAATAGGCGAACAATTCAAAATTCATCCTTACCGTAGAGCAAATCTGCTTGACGCCATTACTTCAGCCTTAGGATATATTTTCCCTTGGAGTGCAGCCGTCCTTTTAGGTTGGAGTACAATCTCCAATCTTCATGAAAAGTATGATTGGGTAACAGTTGTTGACCCTGCCACAGTCTTCCCATTTGTCTTTCATGGTTGGTTCTTAGTCTTTATCATGTTCTTTGCAGCATTTACTGGATGGGGACTACGTTTGATAGGTAAAAATGGAGAAGAAGTAAAACCAAAGTAAACTCGTCAATCTATGCTTGAACGTATTTTTTCAACAAAAAAAGAGGGAAAGTCTGTCTTCTCCTCTTTTTTGTTTACTATTTTTAAATGGACAAGACTGTCTATTTTAAAAAATTTTTCGTATAATGAGAACAGAATTATACGAGGGGGTTTTTCATTGAAATTCTCTATTATAAATCGAGGAGACCAGCAATCTACTGAAATGACAAATCTGTTTTACCAGTACGCAAAACAATACCAATTGGTCGAAGATCAAGATTCCCCTGATTTGATCATTTCAATTGGTGGGGACGGTACCATGTTAGAAGCATTTCATTCTAACCAACATCGATTACATAAAGTGGCTTTCCTTGGAATTCATACGGGACATTTGGGTTTTTATGCTGATTGGCAACCAAATGAGTTGGAAAACTTAGTATCCTTAATCGCAAATGAACCTCTAAAAACAATTGAATATCCTTTACTGCATGTTAAAATAAAAACAAATGATTATCAGGAAATCAACTATCTTGCTTTAAATGAATTTACTGTGAAAAGTACAGAAAAAACTTTGGTCATGAAAGTAAAACTAAATCATCAAGATTTTGAAACCTTTCGTGGTGACGGGTTATGTATCTCAACTCCTTCTGGCAGTACAGGCTATAATAAGAGTTTGGGTGGGGCATTGATACATCCTTCTTTAGAGTCGATTCAAGTAAGTGAAATGGCTTCGATCAATAATCGAGTCTATCGGACAATTGGTGCATCTTTATTATTACCAAAACATCATTATATTGATCTTTATCCTGAAAGTGATCAAGAGATTCGTTTTACACTTGATCATCTTAATTTTACGATGAGCAATGTATATTCAATTCAAGGGTTTGTTGCAGACGAAAAAATTCTATTTGCTCGTTATCGCCCATTTCCGTTTTGGAATCGGGTAAGGGATGCATTTATTGGAAATGAACATAGATAATCATCATGATAAGAAGAACAAACTAAGTTAAACACCCAATATATAAACGAAAGGGTTATTTATATGGGAGATAAACTAGATCTAATTTTAGAGGTTTAGATTCTAATCAACTTACTTTTTTAAAAAGAATTGCATGAACAGCGATTAGAAAATCAAACAAGAGAACGGATTTTCTTAAACGATCGACGTATATCTGTATCTATTTTTTCATTCTAATCATAACATAATTTTTGCTTCTTTTTCCAAAAACGGCTCGTCCTAATATCAATAGCAGATTGACAAAAGCAAATCCACTACCAAAATAAAAGACAAATGAGATAGCATTGGCATACTGATTAAATGCAGTTACCGTATTCAAACCCATCTGCAACAAAAAGATAGCAAGGGCTGCACCTGAAACCCGCCCAAAATTTCTTATGGTAGCGATAATTCCACCTGTCACACCAGTTTTTTCAACCGGAACGCTTTCGATCACGGCGACATTATTTGGTGATTGGAATAATCCCATACCAATCCCAAAAATCATAAGTGCAAAAATAATATCAAATTGACTTGTTGCTACATTAAAATTACCCATCAACCAAAGTCCTAATGAACTGAGTCCCATTCCTATTAATGACGGTATATCATAACCAATTCGATCAGTAAACCAACCGCTAATTGGAGAAACAATCAACATGGTTACCGCCTGAGAGGTCATTAAAAAACCAATTTGTAAAACCTCCAAATGAGTTACATTATATAAAAACAAAGGAAGCAAAATAGATGGAAACATAATGAGGGCATAAGAAGAAAGCCCTGTAATATTCCCAATCGTAAAAATAGGATTTTTAAATAATGTAAGCTCGATCAGTGGATCCTCTACCAAAAACTCCCGTATAATAAAACCTATCCAACTGATGATCGATACGGTTATATAGGTAAGGGTAATCGGACTTTTCCATCCCCAGGTATGCCACAACACTACCAATTAAACCCATAGCCTTACCTCTTGATCCCGGTGGAAAAGTATAAGCGATAATCGACATGACATTTGCCTGCATAATCGCACCACCAATCCCTTGAATCACACGATAAGCAATTAACTGTCCTATCGTCGCAGAGATCGCCGATAAAATAGAACCGATTGTCAGATATTTTTCCCACTGTTGGCAAAATACCCGTAATAATCAGTAAATAGCTTTCCTATTTGCCATCCCTTTCTTTACAGCTAAAAAGAAAACACCCACGCGGGGAGAAGCGCAGATGTTTCCCTTGGGTGAATCATGTATTCATTTAACAAATGGGGAGTAAAAGAAATTTACCATTGATAAGGTAACTTAAGTTTATTATAAGGGAATAAATAAAAAATTGCAATATTATAATTATATTTATGGTAAAAACCATCTTGACTATTACTATTCAATCGTTAATGGATTTTTGTAGCTCCATACAGGTAATTGCATGACAAAATGAATTTGATTTTCCTCTAAGTAAGAACTAATAGATCCCCCAACTTCTCCTATCCGTTTATAAATATTCTTGAATACCTCTTTTGTAGAAGAGATAGAACGGTTACTTTTGCATTCTACCAATAGGTGACTATCTGATCGCCCGATGCTGATCTCCACTTGATCTTCTTGATTCTGGTTGACAATCTCAAAGATCTCTTCTAGATTTTGAACTAATATCTTCTGAATTGATACAGGTATCTCGATCATCGATTGGTCTAAAACTTCAAATTCTAATGTTCCTTTATTATCTTGTAAAAATTGTTGCTGTTTCTCTGCCAAAAAACGAATGAGCAAGGAATCATTGATCCTAGTTTGTGCATTTTTTATTTCATTTACCTCATATAAAATTCTTTCATAAACATTGGCAGTCTCTAATTCTTTAGCAATTTGTAGACCAACTGATAAAGTTACCTCTTCATCATGATCTGTGAAGATTCGATTACTGCGCTGGCCTATGAGAAGTACACCATGAATTCGGTTTTGATAAGAAACAGGAACAGCCAAAACACTGACCAAATGTTCTACTAACAAAATTGGATATTCAATCGGATCACCCAATAACTGATTGGGGAAATTTTCAATTTTAACAGTTCGGTTCAACTGAACCACTTCACCAGCAATTCCTTTTCCCATCCGGATAACAATTCGCTTATAACGTTCATTAAGCGCTCCAACAGCTAAGCGCCATCTTATTTCTTCATTCATAGAATCATAGAGGGCAAGACCAATGAAATCCGTTTTAGTTTTTTTACGCAGCTCTTCCATTCTTTCTTGAACCAAATGGCGAATGTTCTGATCGCGTTCGCCATTTTCATTATAATGATAATTTAGGGGCATGTTTTTTCCATAACGATAACCTAAAAAGATACCGATCATGATTGCAATAATAAAAATAAGTCCAACTATTAATAGTTGGTCAAAAGACCACATAAAAACCACTCTTTCGTCATTATATGTTTCTTCTTCATTTTACATAAAAATAATAAAATCGCAAATTAGGGAATTCCCCTATCTTTTTATCCCTCAGAAAAGTAATGACACCTTTTAAAAATTATTAAAAAAACTGCCACAATAAAGGCAACTTTTTTATCTAGCAGATTTTGGATTAAAGGCATCTTTTAAACCTTCACCAACAAAGTTAATAGAGAGTATCGTTAGCGTAAGTACTAGCCCAGGTGGCAACCAGATCCATGGCTTGTTTTGAATCACATCGGGTGATCTTGCATCAGAGATCATATTTCCCCAACTAGGAATGTTAGCCGGTACCCCAAAACCAAGAAAGGTTAAACCAGTTTCAACGACAATCATTGCAGCCAACAATATAGTTGCCTGGACAATAACGGTAGATAAAACATTAGGTATCAAGTGTCTAAGAATCACTTTGGTAGGTGAACAACCAATTGAAACAGCACTTAGAATATACTCATTCTCTTTCTCAGCTAGAACTTTACTTCGAACCATTCTAGCAGTTCCACCCCACGACAGAACACTAATCGTAAAGATTAACGTGATTACCCCTGATTCGGTAAAGATGGAGTTAAGTACGATCACAAAAATGAGAAAAGGGAATACCAAAATAAAATCTGTAAACCGCATCAATAACGAATCAATTCTTCCACCGAAATATCCAGCGATGGAACCAATGATCGTACCAATGAGCACCACAAAGAAAGTAATTGAAAAACCAATCGTTAGTGAAATCCGACCACCATAAAGTAAACGAGTAAAGACATCACGTCCTCCTTTATCTGTACCAAACCAATGGTCTGTTGAGGGAGGTTTTGCGATACTTTTGATGTCAACACGTGTAGGGTCATAGGTTGTGATATAAGGTGCCAAAAAAGAGATGGTTACAACGATAAAAATAAAAATCAATCCAGCTATTGCTAGCTTATTGCGAAAAAATTTGCGCCTAGCGATCGTCCACGGAGAAGGGCTTTTAGGTACTTTCGGCCCGGATTGAAGATTTTGACGTTGAGTTACTACTGGTTCCATAATCAATCCCCTCCCTAATCTAAACGAATCCGTGGGTCTACGACACCATACAATAAATCAGCGATTAAATTCCCTAATAGAGTCATCACTGATAACATCATTGTAATTGTCATCATCACTGAATAATCTCGGTTGCTCACCGAATCAATGAATAACTGCCCAATTCCTGGATAGGTGAAGATCGTTTCTGTGATTACTGCTCCACCTAGCAATCCACCGATATCAAAACCTAAAAAGGTGACCAAGGGAATAATCGAATTACGTAATATATGTTTGTTATAAATCACAGATTCTTTTGTACCCTTTGCCCTTGCTGTTCTGACATAGTCTTTACGACTGCTTTCAATAATATCATTGCGTAAAAATTGGGTATAGGCTGCAGTACTTAACATCCCTAACACCATCGCTGGTAAAATGGTATGCTTTAATTTACTTAGAAAATAGATAAATGTTCCTCCATCGCCAATTCCCGTATCAATCGTCCCACTTGCTGGTACCCATCCTAATTGAATAGCAAAGATGTAGATCGCAACAAGTGCTGCAAAAAAAGATGGAATCGCAAATGCAAGATAGTTAAAAGTTGCAATGAAATGATCACCTAAAGTATATGGATGTTTTCCTGCATACATTCCCATAAAAAAGGCAACAAAATAAGTAATAAAGAGAGATAAAAGGGCTAAAAAAAGAGTATTTAGAATTCTCTGACCCAAAAGTTCACTTACTGGCATTTTATGAATAAAGGACTCTCCAAAGTCCCCTTTTAACATATTTTTCACCCAGCGTGCATACTGGATGTAAACAGGATCATTTAGTCCTAACTTTTCTCTCATTTCCGCAATATATTTCGGATCGGAATTGTTGGGATCAATTCTTCCTGAAAGGGCATCCCCTGGCATCATTTTTGCCAGGGAGAATACCACAATTGAAACTAAAATCAGGAGGGGGATCATTCCAGCAAGTCTTCGTAATGTATAAGTTAGCATCGTTCATTTCCCCTTTTAGATCTTAATGCAATCACTGTTACTTTTGATCAACCCACCATAAATGAGTATCTACTTGGTTAGTAAAGGAATTTGTATGAACTCCATGTAAACGTTTATTTACTGCCGTTACATCAATTGGCTGGAACATAAAGATCGTTGGCAATTCTTCGTTTACAAGTTGTTGCCACTTATAATAGACTTCTTTACGATAATTTTCATCAAAGGCTTTTTCACTAATTCCTTCTTCGATAAGTTTATCAGATTCTTCATTATACCAGCGCTGGAAGTTCCAATAGTCGGTACTCTTCCAAAGACCGGTTGGGTCAGGGTCAGAAGCTAAGCCCCATGCACCATAGAATAATTCAACAGATGGATCATCTTTCATGACGACATCATAGAAAAGGTTAAATTCTTTTAAAGCTCCGCCATTTAATTTCACATTTAAGCCTACATCTTTCCACATTTGCATAATTGCTTGTGCACGCGGTTCTGCGATTTCAGTTCCTGACATCGCGTCAAAGTTGATCACAAATTTCTTACCCTTTGGATCTTCACGGAAACCGTCTCCATCTACATCTTTATATCCAGCTTCATCTAATAATTGTTTAGCTTTTTCAGGATTATATTCATATTTTGTAATTTTGGAATCGTCAATTTTTGCCCAGCTCACATCAGGTACTGGTACATCTAAAGGCATACCAAGCCCATTTGCGAAAGCATCTAACAAGCTTTGACGATCTAATGCATAGGCCATCGCTTGACGTAGTCTCTTATCTTGGAATTTCGGATTATTCATCACGACTTTACCTTCAGATTCAGTTCCTTCCCATTTACCTAATTTAAATCCAATATAGCTATAGGAAAGTGCAGGTTCCTTAATTAATTCAACATTAGGTAATTGAGAAATTTCTTGATACTGGCTACTTGGAATCATCATAATATCTACTTCACCATTCTTTAATAATCCACTTGCTAAAGATCCATCAATCACTTTATATACGACACCATCTAGATAGGGCTTACCTTTCCAATAATCATCAAAACGCTCAAGTTCAACGAATTCTCCGGGTTGAATGGTCTTTACTTTAAATGGTCCAAGACCAATAGGATTCTTACGTACTTTATCAGAGTTAGGTAAATCTTTCACAGCAATTCCCTCATAATATTTCTTAGGCATTGGATAAGACCATAATTAGTCTAAGAAGTTAACCATTGGTTTTTTTGCTGTGATTTTAATCGTATAAGGGTCAACCACCTCAATACCAGAGATCGATTTTGCTTCTCCCTTGTGATAAGCTTCTGCCCCTTCTACAATTTCAACGTTGGTATAACGTGGACCTGTATAATCTGGATCTGCAAGGACTTCCAAAGCATACTTCCAATCCTCTACCGTTAACTCTTCGCCATTATGCCATTTTACCCCTTGTTTTATTTTGAATGTGTAAGTTTTGTGATCATCAGAAACTTCCCAAGTCCCAATCCCTGGTTTTGGTTTAAGATCATCACCAGTTTCTATAATACTGTCCATCATGAAGTTTAAGATGAGATCATCATCTTCCCCTTCATAAAAAGCTCTGTCAAGAAGGCCTTTAAATGGTTGTATAAAAGCATAGGTTACTTTCCCACCATATTGTGGTTCTACCTTTGTTTCCTCTTTAGGCTGATCAGCATTTTCTTTTGGTGGAGCTTCTGTTGTTTGACTACTACAAGCGACTAAGAACATAGATATGGCAAGAATCAGTGACAACAAAACAAATATTGACTTTTTCAATACATTTTCCCCCTTTATTTATTTTGAATATAGATGGCATGCAACGTAATGTCCTGATTTCACCTCCTTCATTACTGGTCTTATCTCTTGACACTCAGGCATTGCATATCGACATCTTGGATGAAAGGCACAACCCTTTGGTGGGTTTTCTGGGCTTGGAACATCACCCGTCAATACGATTCTTTCTTTTCGTCTTCCCGGATTGGGAACAGGAATCGCAGATAATAGTGCTTGTGTATATGGATGTAAAGGTTCTTGATATAATGTACGTTTATCTGTTAATTCCACAATGCGCCCCAGATACATGACACCGATACGATCACTCACATGTTTGACCACACTCAAATTATGAGCGATAAAAAGGTAAGTGAGTTGAAACTCCTCTTGTAGATCTTGCAGTAGATTTAATACTTGAGACTGTACTGAAACATCTAAGGCAGAGACCGGTTCATCAGCGATGATTAACTTTGGCCGCAATGCTAAAGCCCTAGCAATTCCTATTCGCTGTCTTTGGCCACCTGAGAATTCGTGTGGATACTTATAATATGTATCTGCTGGTAATCCTACCTTTTCTAACAACTCCATCACTTGATCTTTCAATGCTTTATCTGATTGATTTGTATAATTGCGAATGGGTTCTGATATCAGACTACCTACCATCATCTTTGGATTTAAAGAAGCATAGGGATCTTGGAAAACCATTTGCATATCTTTTCGAATATCCCTTAACTGCTTTCCTCGAATTGTTGTAATATCTTTCCCTTGAAAAACGATCGATCCAGATGTCGGGTCTTGTAGGCGCAAAATCGTTCGTCCTGCTGAAGACTTCCCACAGCCAGATTCACCCACTAGACCGATCGTCTCACCATATTTTAACTGCAGAGAAATATCATCGACTGCCTTTACCTCGCCAATTTGTTTACGAAAGAATCCGCCAAAGATCGGGTAATATTTTTTTAAATTTTTTACCTCTAGTAAATATTCCGAATTTTTTCGTTGTAGTGTATTTGAATTTGAACTCATGATCTAGACCCCCGTTTTCTTAGGATAGCTTTCTTGATATAGTAAACAGCGTACAGTATGATTCGTATCTACCTCACCTAAGACTGGGGTAATTTGAGTACACTCTTCTTTAGCTACTGGACAACGATCTACAAATCTACAGCCTGTTCTTGGTAGATTTACAAGCGAAGGAACAATTCCTTTAATTGAATCTAGTCTTTCACGATCTTCATCTAATTTGGGAATCGATTGTAATAATAGTTTTAAATACGGGTGTTTTGGGGTGTTGAATATGAGTTCTACACTCCCTTGTTCCACGATTTGCCCTGCGTACATGACCACTACTTCATCAGCCATTTCGGCAACGACACCTAAATCATGAGTAATCAATAAAACAGCCATATCCATCTTTTGTTGAATATCTTTAATCAATTCAAGGATTTGGGCTTGAATCGTTACATCCAACGCAGTGGTTGGTTCATCGGCAATTAACAATTTAGGGTTACAAGCGATCGCCATAGCGATCATCACCCGTTGGCGCATTCCCCCGGAGAGTTGGTGAGGGTATTCATCAATCACCTTTTCTGCCCTAGGAATACCTACTTGTTTTAACAATTGTATACTTTTTTTGCGTGCCTCATCCTTTGAAAGATCGAAATGGTTAAGTAGTGCTTCTTCAAGTTGAAATCCTATAGAAAAGACAGGGTTTAGAGAAGTCATCGGTTCCTGAAAAATCATTCCTATATCTTTACCACGTATATCGTTCATTTCCTCTTGGGAAAGTTTGGTTAAATCTTGACCATTAAAAATGATTTCTCCGCCAACTACCTTACCAATCCCTTTTGGCAGCAAGTTCATTATAGAAAGGGCTAATACACTTTTGCCGCAACCTGATTCACCTACGATACATATAACCTTTCCAGGTGTAACATCTAATGAAATATCTTCTATAGCATTATAAAATTTTCCCCCAATAAGAAATCCTGTGTTCAACTTTTTAACCTTTAATACGGTTGATATTGTTAAGTTGTTCTCTCTCTGGTTCATGTTTCACCTCTTGGAATACAAAATATCGGAATTCGAAATAATTATAAAAATTATCACAATAAATTAAAAAACTGTCAATAAGTTTTTAATATTCTAATAATAATGAAAACGCTTACTTTTTTCTAATTAATCTCTATGCTCCCATTGAAAATAAGTTTACAAACAAAATGGATACCTAATTTTGGTATCCATTTGGATCATGATTTTGTAAATTCAAGCTGGATCTTAGTATATAAAACCCCATTCATTTCATAGATAATAAAATCACGATGTATGTTATTTGCTAACTCTTGCAAAAACAAACGAATTAAATGAAGATGATCTAAATCAATAGGTTCCTTTATAGTTATTGATGAAAAACAATCTAATTTTATTGTTTGAGGAGACTCTTCTATCGTTAAAGTAACAGGAAGCTCATCCGTATTTTGATATTCAATAACATATTTATAAAAAGAAAACAAAATAAAGATTAAAAGTTTATAATTTCCTCGTAAACTTAAATTGGCGTTCCCTTTTATTGTCGTTTGTAAATGTTTCGTTCGACTTTCACTAAAAATAAATTGATCAAGATCATGAGTTAATTGATTGATATCAAACACTTCATATGTACTTGGTAAGGTCTTTACATACCCTAAATATAAATCTTTATAGATATCCAAAGCACGTACCATCTTATTTTTTTCGTCCGTATCCTTTAAAGCAATCTCCTTGATGTTCTTAAAAATATAGGTTGCCATTTCACCAACTTTTAGCATATTTTCTTGGAAAAGATCGTATTTATTTTTTGTTGTTTCAATGATTCGACGATAGGAATCATTCTTTCTTTCCAAATCTTTCCTTAATAACTCTTTCTCTTTCATCATATTATAGTTCTCTATCGCTTCTTGAATAACAGGAATAAATTCGTCATCTAAATTCCATGGTTTTGTTATAAATTTAAAAATTTCTCCTTGATTAATGGCAGCCAATACCTGGGGTAATTGCGTATAGCCAGATAAAACAATTCTCACAATTTGGGGGTAAGATGCTTTTACTTTTTTAAGCAATTCCAAACCGTTAATCTCGGGCATTTTCATATCTGATACAATTACACTAATCTCTTCTTTCTCTAAAATATCAAAAACATCTTTTGCCCTCTCAACAAATATGCATCGAAAGTTTTCATCCAATAATGCTCTTTTTAAAGAGTTTAATACTTTTACATCATCATCTACAATTAACACAGTATTTTGTTGCACAGTTTCACCCCTTCCTACAAATCCCTTTTTTGTTTTTCCTCTATAAAAGTTATGGCAATCTTATGAACCATTTGTTCTAAGTTTCTTTCTTTCAGACCTAATAAATCAAATACTTTACGATTTAGTTCATAAGGAATAAGCCCGAAAAATTTCCATGAATAATAATTTGCTAGATGCAGGATATAAACCAATTCTTTATTTCTAATATTGTCACACAATGGTTTGTGAAGGTAAGATGCTGATTCAATCAAAGGATCAGGAAGCCCCCACCAGCTTAATAAGTAACCTCCTACTTCCTGAGATGTCATTTTAAAAGTCTTTTCTTCCAATTTTTCTATCGTTTCTTTTTTCTCCTTAGCATCAGTTATTAAATCCGTATATTCATTTGTAAAAGCAGATTGTAAAATTAAACCCCCAATATTACACAATAAACCTACTGAGTCATATTGAAGGTCAATGTTCTTACACAGTAGTTCTTGATAGATATAATGAACAATTTTATTTGTTAATATTGAATGATTTACTATCAATCCAATATTTTTCTGAGTAATGGCATCATCCAAGCTATCATACCAATCTCTAAATAAAATATTTTCTAAATCATTCAAGTTCAAATAATTTAGTGCTTTCTTTACTGAACCTGTTTTGATACCATATGCAGAATTCACAAAGTACAATACTCTCAACGTTGTCGAAGGATCTCTTTCAATAATTTTGATGATTTCTTCAATTTCTGCCTTCTCCACTAATTTTAATCTTAATTCTTTTTCATTACTGTACAAAGAAGGGAATGCATCTCCATAAATTTCGACAAATCTTAATAGGTTCTTTTGTTCCAAAATATCTTTCAGATAGAATAATCGATTGATTAGGTTGATCATATGATCATTATCCCAGGGCTTTAATAGGTAAAAGAATGCTAAATTTTCCCTAATTGACTTCATAATTATTTCTTTTTCTGCAAAACCACTTAAAATGATTCGGATCAGCTTAGGGTATTTTTTATAAACTTCTTTTAATAGTTCATAGCCATTCATCACTGGCATTTTCATATCTGTAATCAATAAATCAATATTTTCACTTGCCAAAATAGAAAGGGCTTCATTTCCGTTTTCCGCTAAAAAAACACCGTACTCTTCATGAATAAATAATCTTCTTAATGAATTTAGGATACTTTTTTCATCATCTACAAAGAGGATATTTTTCATTTAACAATCCCCCTATAAAAGTGTCAACTATGTTCTTATCAAACTGCTTTCCTCTTCCATTTTGTAAAACCTCAAGTACTTCTTTTTGGGACATCCCTTTTCGATAGATACGATTCGCACGCATAGCATCATATGCATCAGCAACTGAAAGGATTTTGGCTTTAAATAATATTTCATCATTAGTTAGGCCAAGGGGATACCCAAGACCATCAATTCTTTCATGATGTTGACGAATGATTTCTACGACTTCTTTCATAAAATCAATTTCATCTAATATATAAGAACTTACCAAAGGATGATATTTCATTGCTGTATATTCTTCTTCGGTTAATCTATCAGGTTTAAATAATATATGATCCCTAATTACTATTTTCCCTATGTCATGAAACAAACCTGCATATTTAAGTGTTAATTTTTGCTTATATGATAGATTTAGTAAATCAGCAATATATAATGAATAATGAGCTACATTTTTGGAATGTGTAAATAGTTCCATATCTTTTGCTTGTATAACCCTAAGTAAAGTTTTTTCTATCTGTCTATTTGTTTTGACAAGCTTATTTCTTAATTGTTGTATCATATTTTCATATTCATTATTCTTTGTTAATAATTGATTTAAAATCGTATCTTTCTGGTCCATTCTTTGTTTATAATCAATTGACTCTTCTATTATTTTTACAAGATCATCATTTTTCCAGGGCTTTGATATATATCGGTAGATAGAACCTTCATTGACAGCAGAAACGAGCACATCTAGATCAGAATAACCAGTAACTAATATTCTAACTGTATTATAAGACACTTTTTTTGTATACTTTAATATATCGATCCCCAGTACTTTTGGCATTCTCTGATCGGTTATCACAAGATCAAATTGATAGGTATTCAATAAATCATAAGCTTTTTCAGGATAGGTTGTATAATATAAATGATAATTTGAACCATCTAAAACACGCTTAATAGAATTAATCACATTGATCTCGTCGTCAACTAAAAGGATCTTATATTTTTTCAACTTGTTTTCACCTACTTTCAAATATAAATATTAAATCATCATTTCTTTGAGATTAATTGAATGCTTGATGAATGGGGAGTTTAATCATAAATTTAGTTCCGACTCCTTTTGTGCTTTCCACAGTTATAGTTCCATGATGTTGATTAGTAATAATATCATAAGCTATACTTAGTCCTAACCCTGTTCCTTCTCCTACAGGTTTTGTTGTAAAAAAGGGATCAAAGATTGATGATATGTTTTTTTCTTCTATTCCTATTCCATTATCCTCAAGTTCACAATACACAGAATCATCTTTAGCGAATGTTCGAATTTTTATCAAGCCAATCTCTGGTTGTTTCTCTTTAATTGCATAGGTGGCATTTAATAATAAATTGAGCAATACTTGGTCGATTTCTCCACCTATGGCATGAATAGTTGGTATCTCCCCAAGGTATTCTTCAACTTGCACTTGGTATTTTAAGATATTTCTAGTAACAACTAGTGTATTTTTTATTCCTTCATTTAAATCATAATCTTCAAAGGTATCTAATTGTTCCTTTCTAGAGAACATCCTTAATCCTTTTATAATTTCATTTACTCGTTCGATTCCATCATTTGAATCTCTAAATAATTCTTCTAAATCTTCGTTAATAAACGAAATATTATTTTTCCTTTCAATTCTTTCAATTTCTTCTATGATCAAATTAATATTCTCCAATTTCAATTGTTCTTCTTCTCTCAAATTGCCCTTTAATCTTTGATAGACTTCGATCACTTCTTTATATTTATAGAAATATTTCTCTAAGGTATCGAAGTTACTTTTAATAAAAGCTAAAGGATTATTGATTTCATGAGCGACCCCAGCTGCTATCTGTCCAATCGCTGCAAGTTTCTCTTGGTGGATTACTTGGGATTGGGCGCTTTTTAATTTCTCTTCCATCTGCTTTCTCATTGTAATATCCTCAATCTGAGCAATATAGCGAACAATCTTTTTCTTCTCATTTTGGATAGAGGAGATAGATACATGCCCCCAAAATAATTCTCCATTTTTTTTCTTGCTTTGAAATTCACCTTGCCAATTCTGGCTTAATGTAATTGAATCATGAAAAATACTATAATGTTTGCCTAACATTTCTTCATATGTATATCCTGTTAGTTGGGTACATTGTGGATTTACATCTTCTATCTTTCCGTTTTCATCCATAATAATAATACTTATTGGACTCTGTTCAATGATCTTAGATAACATACAAAGGTCTAATTCATCTTTTCTTAGTTTTAAGCGATTATAATAAATGAACAGAAAAACAAATAGTGAAGTAAATATAATTGCAATCAGGTATTTAAAATCATGAAAGGCCAAAATAGAGTGTATAGTGTTGTCATCCTTAAGTTGAGTAACAAAATTGGCTAGCAAAAGGAAAGCGTTAGCTATTATAAAATAGAGAAAAGTAATTTTTAAAGAACTTACTTTCTCTTTTCTATAGTTGGTTGTAAGCTCAGTAGTAAAACCAATCGATGAATTATGATTATTGAGTTTAACCATCAGAATCCTCCCCCTTGAGATTATGATTATCAAAAAATTCGGCTTATTGCATCTACTAAAAAAAGATCTATGTACACCAAGTGCACATAGATCTTTTTCTCAAGTGCAACCTGGCAACCATAGTTAATCCCTTAGGCCCATAGCTTTGCGTCCCTACCTTTCAATAGGTTTGCCAAAATATATCGTTTTTTATCGTTTATTGAATTATACTGAAATAAATAATGAGATTCAATTAAGAATAGACACCCTACCTTTAATAGGCAGTTTTACCACAAATTTAGATCCTATTCCTTCTTTACTTTCTACAGATATTTCCCCTTGATGTTTGTTTACAACGATATCATAAGAAATACTTAATCCAAGACCCGTTCCTGTTCCAACAGGTTTTGTAGTAAAAAAAGGTTCATAGATTCTATTGATAAGCTCTTCTTTTATTCCGATCCCATTATCCTCTATTTCACAGTATACATATTCTTCTTTTTGATAAGTCCTAATCGTAATCATCCCTTCATTACTATCCTGTTTCATTTCTATTGCATATGCAGCATTCAGAATTAAATTTAAAATCACTTGATTGATTTCGGCACCAATGGCAATGATGTTGGGGATATCTGTCAGCTCTTCATTGATATTCGTATCATATGTAATTTTACTTTTGGCGATAATTAAAGCGGTTTTAATTCCTTCATTAAGATCGTAAGGACTAAATTCATTTACCTGATCAATACTGGAAAAAGCTCTTAGTGCATTTACAATCATTTTAATCCGTTCTAATCCTTCATTAGTATCATTTAATAGTTCAAAAAGATCTTCCATTACAAAGGCAATCTTGTTATTCTTTTCATATTCTATAATATCATCCAATATTTTTTCTTTTTTCTCAGTTGAAAGTTCTGAGAAATTGAGCAAGGCATCTTTATACTTTTGTAAGAGTTCCTCTATTTTTAAAGTATATTTTTTAAATGTATGGTAATTACTCGTAATAAAACCCAAGGGGTTATTGATTTCATGAGCGATTCCTGCCGCCAGTTGACCGATTCCTGCCATTTTTTCTTTTTGAATCAATTGAGATTGTGCGTCATTTAACTTCCTAATGGTTTTCTGAAGCACTATATTTTGTTCTTCTATTTTTTTATAAAGTATTTTCTTTTCAGTAATATCCTCTCTCACTGATATAAAATATTTAATTGTACCGTTTTCATCCTTTATTGAGGAAACAGAGGTCGATTCCCAATACAACTCTCCATTCTTTTTCTTATTATAAAATTCACCAGACCATTCTTTACCTGAAAGTATAGTCTTCCAAAAATCAATATACATTTCTTTAGGATGTATTCCGGATTTAAGAATGCTTACATTTTTCCCTATCACTTCTTTATACGTATAACCACTAACTTGCGTAAATTTTGGATTTATGTATTGGATGTACCCGTTTATATCTGTAATAATTACAGATGAAGGACTATGTTCAATCGCACTAAGCAACTTATTAATCTCTTCATCAGCCTGTTTTCTTTTGGTTATTTCATCAGATATCGTCAATCTATTTTTTTCCAATAGCTCTTCCATATTTTTGTAGATGATATTGTTTTCAATAATGACTGCTGCTTGTCCTGCCAAAGAATAAATAATCATTTCATCTTTATCACTAAAAGGAATAACCTTATTTGCTTTCATTTTATTAATAAGCTGTATCACGCCTAACACACGATCTCGGTGATCCTTCATCGGCACCGTTAGGATTGACTTTGTTCTATAACCAGTAACTTGATCAAAACCAGAATTAAACTGGTATTCAACATCACTTGGCAAATCATAAGCATCATCAATTCGTAATGATTGACCAGTAATCACAGCGTAACCGGAAATTCCATTTTTTGAAATCGGCGACGTTGTTGATTCTAGTTCTACCTTCAGGCTATTATTTCTCGCTAATACAAATTTTAATAGTTGATTTTTAGAATTTCTTTCATAAGTAGTCCAATCGAGATTATCTTGGTTAACAACTATATAAATCGTTCCAGCATCAGCAGAAGTCATTTCCATCGATGAATCCATAATTTGTTGTAATAGCTTATTAATATCTTTCTCAGCAGATAATTCTTTTCCTATATTATAGAAACGTTGTACTTCCTTTTCTAAAGTATCCAATTTTTGTTGATGTGTCAGATTATTCTTAAGCTTATAAAGGAATTTACTTATTGTAAACTTACTCTTACACACAAGAATATCATCAAGAAAAGCTTCTCTTGAAAGTAAGTCAATGTTATCTTGAAATAAACCAATCGTTTTATTCTGTGGCTTTCTTAAAATTTGGAAAAGCTGCTCTTCCATTTGATTTAGGAATATATGATCAATAAAGATAATGGTATCATCGGGATCATGGTTTAATCTTAATTCCTTTTCCAATTGGATTAAATCTGTAATGATAAGTATCGGTTCAAATTCATTTTTAATGACATCCAAAAACTCTTCGTATTTTTTGATTGATTCTATACAGATGATCGTTTTTAAATTCGTCAACAAAATTGCACCTCATTCCTGAATCAATAAGAAGATAAAACCGATCATAGATATCAATACATCCATGAAAAGTTTTGCTATAAAATAGTTTAGGCTCATCCATGTACGCCATTTTCTATTATAATAAATAATTAATCCTATGATAATAGCCAATAATCCGATTAAAAAATATATAGAAAAAGAAAAGCTTAGATAAAAAATAAAAAAAGAAACAATCCTTGTTAATTGGCCAACACCCTTTTCATTTCCATTAAAAAAATTTTTCTGGTATGCAGGAAAAATAGCTTTCAGTATAAACTGAATCAAAATTGCGGAAAAAGATGAGATAAAGACCAGAATAATAAGAAACTTGATGATTTGCACATCAATAAGTAATGGTGGAGAAATTTTAACAATTATAGTAGATAACCAATATAGGATCATGATGTGCACGACTTGGTCCAAAATAAAATAGAGAAATGAACCTAAAGAACTCTTAATGGATAGTTTTGATTTAAATGAGTCGATCATAAAATGGAGAATCCCGTTTAATAAAATAAATCCCAATATGTAAGAATTAAATGGGAATAGAAGAATCAGCATGCAAATTGTTATAATTGATGAATGAAGTAAATTCCATCTCCAATCTTTTAGTTTATTTTCTGCAATTTTACCGGTTTGAAATGTAAAATCACCTAGCAGGTGGCCTAATAGTAAGTAATAGAACACATCATTTACCCCTCTGTCTTATTTTAATATGCGAATGTATACATACTTTAAAAAGTAGATGAAAACCCTCTTAATTTTTTAAGAGGGTTTTCATGGATGATTACTAGTACCAAGAATAACGTGAAAAATGCTCAGCCAAAATTTGTTGTTTCTTAACATGAACCTCAATATTTTCCCCTGTTGCCTGATCGTAAAGAAGTCCATCGTATTTGTCTATTCTAATGTGAACTTTTTTAAAGAAATTTGGTGTATCCGGGGCAAATTCAACATATCCTACCCCATTCTCAGCATAAACCTTGACATCAAAAGTGGCCGGCAACTTCTCTGGATCGATAAAATCCTTTTTAAACTCAACATTGACAAAGCCAACTTGATATCTGCCACCATCTTCTGTTACCGTAATCGTATCCGTATAAATCACTGGATTCTCAGCTGCCACAACTGGTATGCTTGAAAGCAAGAGTACAACTGCTGTGATAATAAACATCATTCTTTTCATTCGTCTCACCTCCTTTCGAACCTTATCGCTAAAAGAAAAGGCACCTATATGAACAAGCCATAGGCGCCAAGATGATTTGCTTAATTAGGCAAATCAATAAATAACTCAAGTCATGCTATTAATAATAAAAATTAAACGAAGCATAACCCTAGTAACTTTGTTTCGGCAACCTGGCAATCATAGAATGATTATTCCTTAGACCCATGGCTTTGCGTCCTTACCTTTCGATAAGTTTGCTATTATCGACATCTATTAAGTTTTTTACAAAAAACGACAAAATCGTTTCAATTCTTATCTATACCGTATATAATAGATTTGGAATGATTTACTAACTTACTTTAAGATAAATAAACCATAAACTTCACTTTTTGTCAATCAAAGAACCTAGTTTTTATCATTTTTTTACGCTAGGAGGGATTCTTATTCTTTGTTTTAATTGCGGTTATCACTTACCATCAAATTATCCAAAGGAATGTCCTTTATGTGGGATGAAATTGCCAATAAAATGTTCTTCCTGTGATTCGCCTAACCCCATCATGGCCAAGTTTTGCTTTAATTGTGGACATAAAATATCCCAATCAGAAAAAGAAAGCTCTGTGCAAAACTATGAGATTCTTACGGAAAACAGAAAAAATGTAGCTGTCATCTTTGCTGATGTATCTGGATTTACGGCATTGTCGGAAAAAATGGATCCAGAGGAAGTTCGGGAAATCATCAATGAAACCTTTGCTTATATCACCAAACCTGTATATGAATTGGAAGGAACCATCGACAAGTACATCGGTGACTGTGTGATGATTCTTTTCGGAGCAAAATATCCTCATAGCGATGACCCTTACAGAGCCGTCAGCTGTGGCATGAAGATGATCGACTTAATCCAAGATTTTTCAAAAGAAAGACTATCCAGTAAAGGGGTAACATTAAATCTTTCCATCGGAATTAATTATGGTCAGGTTGTGACTGGAAGTGTGGGAAACTATTTTGATAAAGACTTTACCGTTATGGGAGATGTGGTCAACACAGCGCAAAGACTTCAAACTCAAGCAGCAGCTGGCACGATCCTTGTATCAGAATCTGTCTATCAAGAAACAAATGATCAAATTGATTACTCTCCTGAAAAAGAGATCATTGCCAAAAACAAAGAAAAACCAGTAAAATGCTTCACCCCTCTTCATTTAAAACGAGAAGCAGCTATTGATTCGCTGTTTTTAATCGAACGGGATGATGAAACGAACTTTCTGCATTCAATCTACAAACAACTGAATAGCACAGAGTATATCACCATTATCGGGGAGGCAGGAACTGGTAAAACAAGCCTGCTAAGAAGCTTTACGTCAGAACTAGACAATCAACTTAAAAAACATTGGGTCGATATCAATGTCGGCTACAAAAACAAAATCTATTCGGTTCTGTCCAACATGATCTACCAAATAATGAACCTCCATCCTACTGAAAGTGAAAAGATAAAAGAAAACCGCCTAAAGTCGTATCTTGCTTATCTCTTTCAAAACTCAAGCGTTGGTGAGGAGGAGATTCAACGGAACTATCGTTTTTTAAGCTTGGTTATGGGTTTAAAAAGAGACCATGAATTTCAGAATATCTTGAATGCGATGAACTATGAAGATATCAAAAGAGAAATATTCAATCAGGTTTCTCTATTTATCAAACAAGCCGCTGATAAAGAACCTTTTGTTTTTATCATTGAGAATATCCACTGGGCAGACGCGGGATCAATGGAAATATTGACAAATCTGGTCAAAACACTGCCAGATGTGAAATCCCTTTTCATTTTAACCTCAAGATATGAAATAGAAGAATTAAGTGATAGTGGCAAAAATAGCCATCCTATTCTGAAACTCAAACCGCTTAGTCCAACTGGAACAGAGAAACTAGCTTGCAAACTATTAAATTGCAGCCATCTTGATGAACCATTGCTTCAGGCGATTATTCAATTTACAAAAGGATATCCACTCCATATCAAAGAATATTTGATGGCTCTTAAAAGAAGAAAAACATTCTCTATTCAAGACGGAACTGCATCGATCGATGTATCCGAACTTCAGACGATTCCTAACACCATCGAAAGCCTTATTTTAGCTAACTTATCTGATTTAGATGAATCGGCGAGAAACTTATTACAACTCGCTTCCGTTATCGGGAAAGAGTTTCATTTATCCTGGTTGACTCATTTAATGAATTCAACATCCACTGAAGATGTATTAGCGCTACCAGTAAAAATGAATATTGTTTCACTGCAATCGGTTCATTCCTCATTAGGGAGAGACAAAATCTATACCTTTAATCAAGAAACAGTAAGAGAAGTCATATATCATAGTATGCTAAACAAAACAAAGATGGAATATCATAAAAAAATTGCGGAATGGCTTGAAATCAACTATGAAAAAGACCTTGAAAACTATTACGAACAATTAGCCACTCATTTTGAAAAAGCTGGTAGCCTAAGTCAAGCAAAAGAGTATTACTATAAAGCGGCTTTCAGATTAAAAAAGGATTATCAATATACTAGTACTTTAGACTTTTTTAAGAAATACCTTGAAATCAACGAGAAAACACAAAATAAAGATACAAATAAAACGATTCTTTCTCTCATAGAAATGGGAAATATTTATACTATCCTTGCCCAATATGACAATGCATTAGATCATCTTAAAAAAGCGCTTGAGATCGCAAATGTATCAGATGATATCTATCAGATTCAAATTATGATTGCGAATCTCTATAAAGCTATGAGCCAATACGAAGAGGCATTAGCAATCTTAAATGAGATCCAGCCGAAAATAAGAGAAAACAGTAATACGTATGGGAAATTACTGCAATTAAAATGCAATATTTTAAGAATTTTAGGAAATCCTGAAGCATTGCCTTTAGCAGAAAAATCGGAGGAAATCTTATTAAAAACAAGGGATTACGAAAATCTAGCAGAAACGATGAGTCAAGCTGGTATTTTATATTTTTTAAATGGAGATACTGATAGTTCTCTTTATTATTTGAATAAAGCTTATGATTATGCTGAAAGAATAAATAACCTAAGAACAATGATTAATATATCTGGAAATTTAGGAATTATTTATCATACATCTGGTATGGTATCCAAAGCGCTCAATCATTTTAACAAAGCGATCGAAATTGCAAAAAAAATATCAGATATTCATACTTATATCGCCACTCTTAACAATTTTGGAATTTTATATTTGGAAAAAGGCATATTCGCTAAAGCTGAATCATTATTTCAAGAAGCCATTGTGAAAGCTCAAGATGGAGTATCCATCTATATAATGAGCCAAGCATTATTGAACTTAGGTGACTTAATGTATGAAAAAGGAAGGATAGACCAAGCTTTTGACTACTACAAGCAATCGCTGGAAATAGCAAAGACACATGGTTTACCTGTTGAGGAAGGAATCAACTATATAGGGATGGCAAAGCTTTATTTCAAGCAAAAAGCCGATCAAAATATTCCTGAGCTCTTAGAAAAAGCCTATCAAATTTTTAATGAAACAAATGAGATCTCCTATCTTAGCGACTATTATCGCTATAAGAGTGTATACGAACTGAATCATCATCATCTTGATCTTGCTGTCGAACAGTGTGACCAAGCGATTAATTTTGCCGTGAAAACAAAAAACGATTTGAAAAAATTAAAGGCTTTACGGCTTAAGGGAATCCTTTTAGTGAAGAAAAACATGTACAATGAAGCGATGACACAATATAATGAATCCATCCATTTAGCTGAACAATTAGAATCAGATTATGAAGCAGCAAAGGGATATTACAGACGATTTGAAGCCCTTCTCTCTTCAGATCGCTATGAAGATGCGATAAAAGATTTGCAAAAGGCAAAGGAATTGATCGAGAAAGTGGATGGGTCTAGATGGACGCCTATCGTTCAACAAGCTTATGAACAATATTGTAATCTAAACCATCAATAACAATTAAAACGAAAAAGGGGCTGTCAATAGATGATTTTATCAACTATTGACAGCCCCTTGATTTATTCCTGAAAAATCAGGGCTTATATGAGTTTAACGTTAAACTTTAAATTTTTTAATCATCTCATTTAATCTTTGTGCTAAATCCGCTTGTGAATTGGCCACTTTACTTACTTCTTCAATCGCAGTTGAAATCTCAATCGAATTGTTGGCAATGTCTTGGGAACTAGCTGCTGATTGTTCTACAGATGAGGCCACTGATTCAATCGCTGAATTGATTTGGTCAATCGATGTTGAGATTTGTTCTGATTTTGCTGTAAATTCCTCAAATAATTGACCGATTACATTAGCATCTTGTTGATATTGTTCGCCAGTCTCAAGCAGCATTTTGTAATCTGTAGCTACCTTATCATTTACAAATTGTAAAATATCCTTGGCATTCTCCGATAAATGATGAAAACCATCTTGTACTTGCTTGACCACTTGTTGAATTTCAGAAACGGTAGAGGTAGATTGCTCAGCCAATTTACGTACTTCATCAGCAACTACAGCAAAACCTTTGCCATGTTCCCCAGCTCTTGCTGCTTCAATTGCTGCATTTAAGGCTAATAAATTGGTTTGTCCTGCAATTTCTGCGATCACTTCAGCCATTCTGCCAATTTCTGAAACAACTTTTCCTGCTTCGATCGCTTTAAGGATCCGTTCTTGTTTTTCTTCATAAATTACAGACGCTTCTTTACTTGAATGTTCTACATTTTCTTTTATTTGTTCGGCTCTCTTCTCAATTTCCTTGGCGATTACATTCCCTTCTCCTGCACTTGTGACGAATTGGTTAGTTGCCGTTGCTACTTCTTGTCCTGATGCGCTAATCTCCTCGGTAGAGGCGCTGGTTTCTTCCATTCCCGCTGCGATCTGTTGTGTTGCTGCATTAATGGTTTGACTTTGAGCGGATATTTCCTCCACTGTAGCAGAGAGCTGCTGGCTAGAATCGTCTAATTCCCTTATATTCGTACTAATTTCTTTTATCATCCCTTTTAAATTAGCAACCATCATATTAAGTACTTTTCCAAGCTCGCCAATTTCATCATTAGACTCAATTGTAACCTCATTAATAGAAAGATCATTATTTGCTATTTTTGTAATCTGATTAGCAACTATCAAAATTCGGTTTGATAGTCTATTGCTAAATATATAAACAATGATTCCAGCTAAGAGAATAAGAATCACCATAATCACAAGTTGAAAGGAGACATTCTTTATCATATTTTCCTTGTACACCTTTTCTTGTTGGCCAACTATTGTATCAATTTCATCGATATAGTTTCCTGTACTTACAATATAATTCCATGGTTCAAAGAGTTTTGAATAGACTCTTTTCTCCGTTAGCTTATTTGTTCCTACATCTGTAGGTTTTTCCCACATATATTCGGAAAATCCATTATTTTCACCGTCTTTAGCAGCTTTAATAATATTTTGGATTAAGTAAGTACCATTCGGATCTTTGATATTAAGTCTGTTGCTACCTTCCTGATCTGGAAGCATTGGATGTCCAACCAATATACCATCTGTTCGATCAATCCAAAAATAGCCGGAATCTCCATAGCGCAGTTCCTTTACTAGCTTAACACCTAGCTTTTTCGCATCATCTTCACTCATCGTTCCATTTTGATATTGACTATACGCATAGTTTAATAGAGTGACTGCCGTTTCTACTTCACTTTTAATCATCGTGTCATAATCTCTTAAAAGATTTTCTTTAAAATGGTTAAGTGATTGATGATTTTGATTGATTGTAGATAAAATATTATATCCACCTAAAAGACCTAAAACAAGCAGTACAATAATAACAAAAAACATGATTAGTTTATATTTTATTTTTCTCATTTCCCTGCTCCTTTTCGACAAAATCTATTATTTTTGAACTTAGTTTGACAAAATATCATAGTAAAGTTTACTAAATTTTGATAGATTTTTGAATAATATTTCCCAAAAATAAGACTAAAAATAGGTCAAAATAACTAGATTGTCATTAACACGAAAAGGAGTTTAGGAAGTGGCTATTGTTTATTTTTGTTGCGATTGACTCATTTGCATTACTCTTTGTACATTTCTACTACGGTAAAGAATCGTGCTTCTTTTTAAATACTCTAGCGGAATACTCCAGACATGAACGAGTCGAGTAAATGGCCAAATGCCAAAAATGGCAAAGGCAAAGAGTGTATGCAATTTAAATAGTAAAGGTACATCAACCATTAGTGTTGGATCTGGTCTAAAGAGAAGCAATCCTCTTAACCAAGGTGCAATGGTTTCTCGATAGTCAAATCCACCAACGAATAGATTAAAACCTAGGGTATTATAGACACCTATCGCAATCTCTATAAACAAGAGAACCGCAATTAGAATATCGCTAATATGACTTGTCATACGAACTCGTTTTACATTGACTCGACGGAATAATAGGATCATGATCCCAGCTAATGTGATGATTCCAGCAAAACCACCCCCAAAGATCGCTCCAGCATGATACATCTCTTCTGTCATCCCAAGTGCTTTGGTCCAAGCTTTAGGAACAAGCAATCCAACCAAATGACCACCAAAAACCATCAAAATCCCTACATGAAATAGAATACTTCCCCATTTTAAGGATTTCTTTTCCATAAATTCACTTGATTTCGCTGTCCAGCCTAATTGATCCGTATTATAACGATAAATATGGCCAACAACAAAGATGGTTAATGTAAGATAAGGGAATATCACCCACCAGAATTGGTTCCAAACGTTCATCTTTGCACCTCCTCCTTACTCTACAAAGTGATTAGGTAAGATTTGATTTAAAATCATCAAACTTGCTTCTATCAAATTAGCATATGGACTATCTACCTCTATCAGCTCATCTCTTACCTTTTCAATAGCTGGTTGAAAGGGTGGTAGTAGTTTTGAAATGTCTTTCTGGTCCGCAATTGCAATAAATTCAAGGAAAAGTGGAAGGTAATCAGGCAATTCCTCCGTTTCCATGACAAGGCCTGCCTGTTCGTAAAATTGCTTTAATTCCACTAAAACAACTCCGCGTTCTCTTTCCTCTTTCATTTTTGAATATGACAAGTAGAGATTCGTCTTTTCATTAAAATCGAATGTTTGCACGTAAAGATTCCTTAATTCATCAGCATCCGTTTCTTTTAAATAGGCAAGAAAATGAGTTAACTTTTGATAAATCTCAGGGTTTAAATCGGAGACTTCCGCTATTTCGCTTTCGAAGTCGGCTTCAAACCATTCCTGATCAGGATATTGCAATAGAATAGAGATGAGATGAAGCAATTCCCTATTTCCCATTTTTACCACCTGTCATTAAGAAAAAGCTATGATTGTCTCCATAATAATCCCCAGTCATACAAGTATTACAATCCCCACCATTAAAGTCGAAGCCTGTTGTCCCCTGTTCAGAATAAAGATGCATAAATTCTTCTTTGTGAGCTGTTGAAATCACAAACCGCTCTTCATACTTGGCGATGGCTAGAAGACGATACATTTCTTCGATCATGGTTTCATTTAGACCCAATGCTTGTAAAATCGTTTCGTCATATCCTTTTCCGAGATTTTTGGCTCTCATGAATTGTCTCATTGCTGCCATTCGTTTTAAAACAGTGGTTATCACTTTTTCATCTCCAGCAGATAGCAAATTCGCTAGATATTGAACAGGAATGCGCATTTCATCAATTGCTGGGAAAATATCGACTGGATCTAACTGGGATCCTTTTCCTTCAATTCGGTTCATAATTGGACTTAAAGGTGGAACATACCATACCATTGGCAATGTACGATATTCTGGGTGTAGTGGTAGAGCAATCCCATATTCAATCGCCAACTTATAAATTGGTGACTTGCGTGCTGCCTCTAACCAATCCTCGGAAATGCCATCACGTTTTGCTTGAGCAATCACTTCTGGATCATTCGGATCAAGGAAAAGGCTTAAATGGGATTTATATAATTCCTTTTCATCTTCAACGGACGCAGCTTCTTCTACTCGATCAGCATCATAGAGTAGAACACCAATATAACGAATTCTTCCGGTACAGGTTTCACTACATACAGTAGGCAATCCAGATTCAATTCTTGGGAAACAGAAGGTGCATTTCTCTGCTTTTTGAGTTTGCCAGTTGAAATAGACTTTTTTATAAGGACAGCCTGTCATACAGAAACGCCAACCGCGACATGCTTCTTGGTCAACTAAGACGATTCCATCCTCATCGCGTTTGTACATTGCTCCTGACGGACAGGAAGCGACACAAGAAGGATTTAAACAATGTTCGCAAATTCTAGGTAGATGCATCATAAAGGCTTGCTCAAACTCAAAACGAACATCTTCTTCAATTCCTTTTAAGTTGGGGTCTCGCTTTCCTGTTTCATGCGCCCCTGCCAAATCATCTTCCCAGTTAGGCCCCCATTTCAATTCCATATATTCGCCTGTAATCTGAGACTTTGGCCGTGCAACAGGTTGAACTTTTTTTTGAGGACTATTCGTTAACTTCTCATAATCATAGGTCCAAGGCTCATAATATTCATCGATTGTCGGTAAATCGGGGTTATGGAAAATATTCGCAAGCTTACTTACACGATTTCCCGCTCTTAATTCCAATTTTCCATTCTTTAAGACCCAGCCACCTTTATATTTCTCCTGATTTTCCCATTCCATTGGATAGCCGATCCCTGGTTTTGTCTCTACATTGTTAAACCAGATGTATTCTGCACCTGGACGATTGGTCCAGGTATTCTTACAGGTAATGCTACAAGTGTGGCATCCAATACATTTATCAAGATTCATGACCATGGCTACCTGTGCTTTAATCTTCAAGCCAATCCACCTCCTTGAGTTTACGAATCACTACTTTTAAGTCACGTTGGTTTCCTGTCGGTCCATAATAGTTAAATCCATAACTAAATTGAGCATATCCCCCAATTAAGTGGGTTGGTTTCAAATGAATACGTGTTGGACTGTTATGGGTACCGCCACGTAAATGAGTCACCTGAGAACTTGGTACATTGATGGTACGATCCTGTGCATGGTACATATAGGTTGTTCCTTTTGGTATACGATGGCTAACGACTGCTCGTGCTACGACAACACCATTGCGGTTATATACTTCAATCCAATCGTTATCCTTAATACCAATCTCTTCTGCATCTTCGTTATTCATCCATACGGTTGGGCCGCCTCGGAAAAGGGTTAACATCGTTAATGAATCATAATACATACTGTGGATGTTCCACTTTCCATGTGGTGTTAAGTAACGTAAGGTAATCGTTTTCCCTTCCGATTCAGGCATTTGCTCATGCTTAGCAAATGCTTTAGTTGGAAGAGTAGGTTTAAATACAGGCAAGCCTTCTCCATATTCCAACATAATCTCATGATCAACATAAAAGTGTTGACGCCCAGTTAAGGTTCTAAATGGAACAAGTCGTTCAATATTGGTCGTAAATGGTGAGTAACGACGCCCTTTATTCGTTCCACTAAAGACAGGTGTTGGAATCACTTCTCTTGGTTGAGCAGTAATACTATTAAAATCAAATTTTTCTTCGGTACGACCCTCTACTAAATCTTTTAGCTTAAGACCTGTTTTCTTTTCTTCAGACTCCCAAGCTTTTAATGCCATTTTCCCATTAGTAGCACTAGATAGGGTCATTACTGTTTCCGCTACTTGACGAGCCGTTTCTAACTGAGGCATTCCTTCAGTGATCCCCTTCGTTTTTACTGTGTTGTTGATTCGTTTTAATTCTTCATATTGCTCTTTTGCTGACCAAGCAACCCCATGTGCTCCAATCGGATTTTTCTCGACCAAAGGACCTATTGCCGTATATTTATCATAAATCTTAGTATAATCCCGTTCAACAATGACGAACTTTGGCATGGTTTTACCTGGAATCGCTTCTACTTCACCTTTTTTCCAATCACGAACCTTTCCATAAGGCTGTGCAATTTCATCAGGTGAATCATGCAATAATGGTGCAGCGACAACATCCTTTTGCACACCGGGTAAATAGGTTTTTGCCATTTCTGAAAATACCTTTGCTAAGCCTTTGAAGGTATCCCAATCCGATTTAGACTCCCAAGGAGGATTTATCGCAGGATTAAATGGATGGACAAATGGATGCATATCTGTACTGCTAATATCATGCTTTTCATACCAGGTTGCTACTGGTAAAACGATATCGGAATACATAGCTGTTCCAGACATTCTAAACTCTAGGTTCACTAGTAAATCTAGTTTACCTTCTGGTGCTTGTTCACGCCATTTGATTTCACTTGTGCGCAGTTCTTTGCTCTCTTCGCCAAGCAAACCATGAGAGGTACCTAAGAAGTTTTTCAAGAAATAATCGTGCCCTTTTCCAGAACTAGAAATTAAGTTTGCACGCCAGACAAATAAAGTACGAGGGAAGTTCAATGGATGATCTGGATCTTCAACAGAAAATTGCATCCGGCCTTCTTTTAACTCTTTTACGATATAGGAAACAGGTTCTTCTCCGGCTTTTTTTGCTTCTTCTACTAGTTTGATAGAATTACGATCAAACTGTGGGTAAGAAGGTAACCAGCCTAAACGGGCTGCTAAAGCATTATAGTCTGCTGCATGTTGGTATCTTGGTTTTTCTACATTTGCTGCAATTAATTCGTTCATCGGCAATTCTTCATAGCGCCACTGATCTGTTGCAAAGTAATAATAAGATGTGGCATTTTGTAATCTTGGTGGCATTTGCCAATCTCTTGCAAAAGCGACGGTTTGCCAACCTTCTGCTGGACGGACTTTTTCTTGTCCTACATAGTGAGCCCAACCACCACCATTTACTCCTTGGGATCCTGTTAAGAGGACAAGATTTAAAATGGTACGGTAAATTGTATCTGCATTGTACCAGTGATTAATTCCTGCTCCCATGATGATCATTGAACGACCATTAGTATCTACCGCATTCTGAGCAAATTCACGGGCAATTTGAATCACTTGCTCCCGTGGTACACTGGTATATTCTTCTTGCCATGCAGGTGTATATGGTTTTTTGTCATCATAATCTTTTGGATAATCGCCTGGTAAGCCACGATCTATTCCATAGTTGGCAAGCATGAGATCATAAACGGTCGTAACGAAAAGTTCTTTTCCGTCTTTTTCAACCCTTTTTACCGGAACAGAGCGATGAAGGATATCTCGATTCAGATCATCAAAGTAAGGAAGTTCAATAGAGACTATCTTGTCTTCGACTCCTAAAAGAGAAATACTTGGATCATAAGCATTCCCTTTCTCATCTTGCATCTGAAGATTCCAATTTCCTTTCCCTTCATGACGATGTCCAATACTTCCAATCGGAACGACGAATTGCTGTGTTTTTTCATCAAAGACTACTGTTTTCCATTCTGCATTTTCGTAAGTGTCAGCTAAGTCGTTTGCTAAGAGGAAACGGTCAGTAATAAAGCTGTCCCCTTTTTTCTTTAATGTAACTAGGTAAGGTAGGTCAGTATATTTCTTTGCATAGTCTATAAAATAGGGCGTTTGTTTTTCGATATAAAATTCTTTAAGAATAACATGGGTCATGGCCTGTGCTAATGCACCATCAGAACCAGGGTTGACAGCTAACCATGTATCAGCGAATTTCACTGATTCTGCATAATCCGGGCTAACGGAAACGACTTTCGTTCCTTTGTAGCGTACTTCAGTCATAAAATGGGCATCAGGTGTACGTGTTAAAGGTACATTTGAACCCCACATCATTAAATAACCTGCATTGTACCAATCACTACTTTCAGGTACGTCCGTTTGTTCACCCCAAATTTGTGGTGAAGCTGGAGGTAAATCTGCATACCAATCATAGAAGCTAAGCATGGGGGCTCCAACTAAGGATAAAAAACGAGAACCAGCGGCATAACTGATCATCGACATCGCTGGAATCGGTGTAAATCCAGCAATTCGATCAGGACCATATTTTTTAATCGTATAAAGAAGTTGTGCAGAGATGATTTGATAAGCTTCATTCCATGAAGTACGAACCATACCCCCTTTACCTCGAGCTGATTTGTAAGCTCGGACTTTGTCCGGGTCTTCTACAATTCGCTTCCATGCTTCTACAGCATCACCGTTTGCTTCTTTTAGAGCATCACGCCAAAATTGAAGTAGAATACCGCGAATATATGGGTATTTCACGCGTAGCGGGCTATAGGTATACCATGAAAAACTTGCTCCCCTAGGACATCCCCTTGGTTCAAATTCCGGCATATCTGGCCCTGTTGTCGGGTAATCAATCGCTTGATTTTCCCATGTGATAATTCCATCCTTAACAAATACCTTCCAACTGCAAGAACCAGTACAGTTTACCCCATGAGTTGTACGAACGACTTTATCGTGCTGCCAACGATTACGATAAAGTTTTTCCCATTCTCTATCTTGAGAAGTTAATTCGCTCCAACCATTGGCATATTGTTCTTTAGGTTGGAAAAATCTTAACTTTTTCCATAATGGTGAACGTTTCTTTCCCATGCGTATCTCCTCCCTTTAATGTATTGAATGTGTTTAATAATCCAGTATATTATTTTGATTTGATAATTTCATAAGGTATTGACGATGATTAATAGCAACATTCACAAGCGTATAAATGGCCAAAAGTAAAAAACCTAAACTATAATTTCCTGTCATCTCTTTAATCATTCCCATCAAAATCGGAGGAAAAAATCCCCCTATTCCACCAACCGCACCCACTATTCCTGTCACAGCGCCAGTATCATTAGGGAACAATTGAGCTACTAGTTTAAAAACAGCTCCATTACCAATACCGACAAATAAAGCGATGGTTAATGAGCCTATCGAAAACAAAATAAAATTCTTTGTGCAAAATGTAAGAAGGATTGAACTAAAAATAATCATGAGAAAAGCAATATGTAATACTTTGCCTGCATGATATCGGTCTGAGAAATACCCACCTAATGGTCTAGCTGCAGTGGCTAGAATGATAAAACCGGCAGCTCTTAATCCTGCATCAACTGTCGATAGATGAAATAAATCTTGCAGTAAAGAAGGTAGATAAACACCAAAAGCAACAAAGGAACCAAAGGTCACAAAATAAAAGTTAGATAAAGCCCATGTATCTTTGTATTTCATTACTGAAAAAGATTGAAGGATAAACTTCTTTTGTTGAAGCAATGGCATTTCCTTTGTATTGGTCCAAAAAAGAATCGCCGTAATCCCTGTAACCGTAGACATCAGCCAAAAAGTGATTGAAATCCCAAAGTGGTTAGCGACTGTAGGCAAGGTGAAATTAGAAACAGCAGTCCCTGCGTTCCCAATCCCCACAATTCCTAAAATTAGTCCTTGTTTTTCTTGTGAATAGAATTTAGAGACATAAGTAATCGCAATGGCAAACGATGTCCCTGCCATACCAATAAGAAATGCCCAAAAAAGCAACATGGTAAAGGACTGAGCAAGGCCAATTCCGACGGTTGGAATGATTAAAAACAAAAGAAGCAAAGTAAAAACCTTTCTTCCTCCATAAAGATCAGTAATCACACCAACCGGAATTCTCATCAGCGATCCGAGCAAGACAGGGATTGCAACAAGGATGCTCTTTTCTGTAACCGACAAACGGTAAACCCTTCCAATTTCATATGCCATTGGTGCCAGTGAAGCCCATAAAACAAATGTAACGATCATCGCAAAGACAGTAACGATCAATGTTGTTCTTGGAGTTTCATGATCAGAGAGGTCTTTTTTTACATTCATACTATTACCCCCCTCTTTTTCATTACATACCATTTTAACCCTCTTTTAAATCAGGGGAATCCCCTATTTTGTTTAGTGGACTCCCCTATTTACACGGGTAGGAATTTTCCTAAGTGCTTAGTTTTTACTTATACCTGGATAAACTGACTTTGCATATTTCGTTTTTAGGATGAAAGCAATAAAGATTGAAATCACGGCTAGCACGGTATAAACGATAAATCCTTTTGCATAACCAGCTTGACCATAGAAATCAACAAAGATTCCAAGAATAGGAGGTACAGCAAAGCCTCCAAATGCACCTAATCCGCCAACCCAACCACTTGCACCACCAGGTGCACTTGGTACATATTTAGGAACAAGTTTAAATACGGCAGCATTGGCGACGCCCATTCCTGCCCCCATAATGATTTCACCTAGTAAGGAGATACCAAAGCTTTTTGCAAAAGCAAGAACCACCGATCCGACTAAAACAATCATAAAACTAACCATGGCCGTTCTTTCGCCACCAAATTTGTCACTAATATGACCACCATAAACCCTAATAAAGGAAGCAAGAATTGAAAAACCTAAAGCCATTAATAGTCCCGCTTGGCGTACCTCAAGTCCATGATATTGAATCCAATAGGTAGGGAACCAAGTGGTTAAAGCTAGGAAACCACCAAAGGATGTAAAGTATAAAGCGACTAGTCCCCATGTTCCAGGAACTTTTGCAGAAATCTTTAATGCTTGTACAACAGTGCCAGATGGAAATAATTCTTGGCCAAGCTCTTTGGATACTTGCTTTGCTTCCTCTTTTTCTACTCCTTTTTTGATCAACTGGAAGTAATAAGCATCTTGAGCAAATGCAGTGTAAATCGATGTTCCGATCACTAAGAAAAGAAACCATGTTGCATATGAACCTGTTAAGCCAAGTCCAACTAAAGCAAAGGGAAGTAAGATCCCAAAAATCCCAGGAGCTGTATTTCCTAAACCACCATATGCTCCAAGTGCAAAACCTTGTTTATTCTGAGGAAACCAATAGGAGGTTTGTGGTACCCCGACAGAGAAGGTGGCAATTCCACTACCACTTAATAGACCAAAGAAAAAGATAAGTGGGTACATTTTAAGCGTTAGTTGGTCTGGATAGTAAAGATAAAGAATACTAGTAAGTCCAGCCATGCCAATAATTGATAAAGCAAATAGAGTTAGAAAAGGCTTTTTTCCTCCTACTTTATCTACCCATGCCCCAAAAGGGATTCTTAAAAGAGAACCTGTGAGGTTTGGTGCAGCCACTAAAAACCCTAACATCAGAGCAGGCATATTCATCACTTTATTAATATTAGTTGCCACAGGTCCATACAGAGAAACAGCAGCAAAACCAATAAAGAAGCCAAAAGTTGCCATCGTTAATCCTGTTTTTGGGTTTCCTTTTAGATTGTACTTTTTCATTAAACTCTCTTTGTTCATCTTTATATCCATTCCTTTCGCTTCGCTCAAGGCACAAAACGTAATGAAATAGTTGTGCTTTGGGCGAAATTTTTATTATTCTAAACTCATAGGAATACCAGTAAACTACAAATCACGTGGAGGTGAGTGGGTTGCTCCAATTATGGAGTGACCGCATTTTTATATGTGTAGATTGCCTTTCCAAGCACAAATAAGTGTGACTTCGAGCACGCAGACTTATCTTTGTATAAACACTACTCGTTTATTGCTGGGCAATCAGTCAATGCTGGCTATCCCTATACACCTCAGAAAAGAGTTTTTCCTATTACAAACGCCATCGCTTTTCGACTTTCACCAAAGGATTGAAAGAGTTGTCACAATGGCTTTGTGAAAATGACTGCAAGGATGTCTGTATGGAATCTACCGGGAAATACTGGATTCCCGTGTTTAATGTACTTGAAGATTCCTGTAATATCACTCTGGCACATCCTAAATACGTCAAGGCGATACGCGGCAAAAAGACGGACAAAAAGGATGCCCAATGGATTGCCGATTTATTTAAGCATGACCTTGTAGCTGGAAGCTTTATGCCTCCACTTGCGATCATCGATCGATGGCTTGTTTGCTATGCCTTTTTTTATAGAATACTACTTCAAGTAATCATTTCAGACTTCCTCTCCCAAATTTTCTTTTTTCTATTTAATTCCACTATCATTCTACTTTTTCAGTAATGAAAACGTAATCAGGGAACTCCCCTATCTTTGGCTAGTGAATTTCCCTATTAGAAAAGGTTTGTATATTCTAAAGCGCTCCATTGTCTGTGCATTTCTTTTGTATTAAAAATTTTAAAAAAACTGCTGACATCATTGTCAACAGCCTATTATTATTGAATTATAATTTAACTTTTTACAAATAACCTGAGATTGATCACAAAATTCACGAAGGTGAATATCCCTAACAATAGGAAGCCAAGCATATATTGTCCTGTGATGTCCTTAACGATTCCCATTAAAATTGGTGGAAAAAAACACCTATTCCACCAGCAGCACCAACGATTCCGGTAACTGCCCCTGTTACTTTTGGAAACAATTCTGGCACTAATTTAAACACAGCACCGTTGCCAAATTCGGCAAAAAAGGCTATCCCCAAAGCAACTAATGCCAATGGTTGGAATGATTAAAAATATCATTAACCATGTATAAAGTTTCTTTCCTCGATAACGGTCAGTCCATATTCCTAGGGGAATTCTCATCACAGAACCCAATAAAACAGGAATGGCAACAAGAATACTTTTTTGTGTCGTTGACAATTGATATAGTTTTTGGATCTGTGAAGCCATAGGGGAAAGTGAGGCCCATACAGCAAAAGCGATAATCATCGCAATCATCTACATGATTAATGCAGAATTGGCACCATACAAATACACCTCTTTTTTAAGGTTTATTTTTTTGTCAGCCGAAAGGTACGGAGAAAGTTAAGACTACGGTAACTAATATAGTTGCGTTTTAGATATTCCAACGGTAAACTCCATAGATGGACAAGTCGTGTAAAGGGCCATAAAGCAAAGAGTAGAAATGCTAACAGAATATGAATTTGAAAACTTAGAGGTACGTCCCTCATCAATGTTGGATCAGGTGAAAAGGTGAATAGACTACGAAACCAAGGACCAACTGTACTTCTATAGTCAAATTCACCTGCCAAAAAGTTTCGAATGACGGTCACATAAACCCCTTGAAATACGACCAATAACAAGACAAACTCAGTGAACCAATCCATTCTTTGCGTAAATAAGCGAATTCGAGAAACGGTTAAGCGACGAATGACTAAAATCACCAAACCAATCAAGGCTATCACTCCAACTACTCCACCTATCGCAACAGCACCTAAATGGTATAGCTCATCTGGAACCCTTAGTGCTTCATAGACTGATTTTGGAACTAAAATCCCAGCCACATGTCCAAAAAAGGCAAAGATAATCCCATAATGAAACAGAGGGCTTCCCCATTTTAACAAGCGTTTTTCCATAATCTCACTTGATCTGGCAGACCAACCAATCTGATCTCGGTTATATTTGTAGATGTGGCCTAAAATAAAAATGGTTATGGTGACATAGGGGTAAATCACCCACAAAAATTGATTAAGGATTGTCATAACACACCTCCAGTAAGTTCAGGTTGCATTAGAGATTGAATGTGATCTAAGCTGGCTCCAACCACAAATTGATAGGGGCTTTGCAGATTGGCCAACTCCTTATACAGCTTTTCAATATTCTCTTTTTGCGAATAGAGAATATTCGGCCAATATCGATAAGGAGCGATCGCCAAAAATTCGAGTATAACGGGTAAATAATCAGGCAACTCGCTACTTTCAAGGTAAAATCCAGCTTTCCGATATTCATCCTTTAATTGCAGAAGAGCAGGTCCTCTTTCCTTTTGATCTTTATGCTGAAAATATGTCAGATAAAGGGCTGTCTTCTCATTAAAATCAAAGGTTTGAACATAGCGTTCACAAAGATCTTCTAAGTGATGATGATCGAGATAATTTTTAAATTCCTTTAAGGATTCTTTTTCTTTCCCGTTATTTAAAAATTGGATGATTTTATTTAAGTCTTTGCTTCTTACCCATGACTCTTCAGGATATTGCAAGAAAAGTGAACATAGTTTAAATAAAAGTTGGGTGTTTTCCATTATTCCCTCACCTCTAGATGGAGTTGATGGTTATCCATTTCGTCACGATACTCAGTACTACATGTTTGACAGCCTTCCAAGAAGGAAATACCTGCTATACCTTGCTCTTCTTGTAAATCACCGGTATTTTCCCGATGAGCTGTTGGAATCACAAATCGATCACTATATTTGGCAATCGCTAGTAAACGATACATCTCTTGCATCTTTCGGTCTGTAAAATCAAAGGGTTGAAGCAAGCTTGAATCTGGTTGTTTACCAATATTTAATGCACGCATATATTGGCGCATGGCAACCATTTTCTTCAGGACATTGCGAATGATTTCAGTATCCCCAGCAGTTAAGAGATTGGCCAAGTACTCAATCGGAATTCGTAATTGCTCAATCGCTGGGAATAAGACACTTGCATCTTCTTCCCCTCCTTTTCCTTGAAAGGCATTCATAATTGGACTAAGTGGTGGTACATACCATACCATAGGTAAAGTTCTAAACTCAGGATGCAATGGTAAGGCAACACCGTATTCCACAGCCAACTTATAGATGGGTGAGCGCTTTGCTGCTTCAAGCCAACCTTCTGGAATGCCATCATGTCGTGCTTGCTCAATCACGTTAGGATCATTAGGATCTAAGAACATGCTTAACTGGGCTTGATATAATTCTTTTTCATCCTTTGTGGAGGCGACTTCCTTGATTCGCTCAGAATCGTACAAAACAATCCCGATGTAGCGAAGGCGACCAACACAAGTCTCAGAACAAACGGTTGGTAAACCAGCTTCAATCCTTGGGTAACAGAAGGTACACTTTTCCGCTTTTTGTGTATTCCAATTATAATACGTTTTCTTGTAAGGGCAGCCTGTCATACAAAAACGCCAACTCCGGCATGCTTCTTGATCAACCAAGACAATACCGTCTTCTTCCCTTTTATAAATCGCACCTGATGGGCACGAGGCCAAACAAGAAGGATTGATACAATGTTCGCAAATTCTTGGAAGGTAGATCATAAAGGTTTGTTCGAATTCGAAGCGGATTTTCTCTTCAATTCCTTTGAAATTATAATCTCGTTTTCCTGTCACATGAACGCCTGCTAAGTCATCCTCCCAGTTTGGCCCCCATTTAAGCTCCAGATATTCTCCTGTTAACAAGGATTTAGGCCTTGCTACAGGTTGATGTTTTTGTAAAGGGCTTTTGGTTAATTCTTCATAATCATAGGTCCAAGGTTCATAGTAATCATCAATCGGTGTAAGATGAGGATTGTAAAAGATTTGCGATAACTTTGTACTTCTTCCACCTGCTTTTAATTCCAAACGATCATTAAGAAGGGTCCAACCTCCTTTATGTTTTTCTTGATTTTCCCATTCTTTTGGATAGCCGATCCCAGGTTTTGTTTCTACGTTGTTCCACCACATGTATTCGGCACCTTTACGATTCGTCCACACATTGTTACAAGTAACGCTACAGGTATGGCATCCTATACACTTATCCAAATTCATCACCATGCCAAATTGGGCCTTAATAGTCAAGCCAGTACACCTCCTCCAATTTGCGTATGATCACTTTATCATCACGTTGTGTTCCTACCGTTCCGTAATAATTAAAACCATAACTAAGCTGTGCATAGCCACCGATCATATGAGTGGGTTTTAAATGAAGGCTCGTTAAACTGTTATGTGATCCACTTCGTTCCCCTGTCGTCGGTGAGCCAGGAATATTAATCGTACGATCTTGAGCATGGTACATATATGCGGTACCTTTTGGCATCCGATGACTTACGACAGCACGCGCAGTAACCACTCCGTTGCGGTTATATAATTCGATCCAATCGTTATCTTGAATCCCTGCTTCTTCCGCATCCTTAGTACTGATCCAGACATGGGGTCCACCACGGAATAAAGTGAGCATAGGCAATGTATCATAAAAAGTCGTATGATAGGACCATTTATGGTGTGGTGTTAGATAACGCAAGGTGATTTCCTTATCATTCGTATTTGGCCTTCGATCATTTGGATAAAAAGGTTTCATTGACAGAGTTGGTTTATAAAGCGGTAAATTCTCGCCAAATTCCATGATCAATTCATGATCTAAGTAAAAATGTTGACGACCCGTTAATGTCCTCCATGGGACTAACCGTTCTACATTAACAGTAAAGGGAGAATATCTTCTTTCCCCACTCATATGCCCACTAAATATAGCTGATGAGATCACCTTTCTTGGTTGGGTAGAGATATCAAAAAATGAAAAATGCTCTTCAGCTCGTTCTTTAGCAATATCGTTTAATTCTACTCCCGTTTTCTTTTCAAGTGCTTCCCAAGATTTCATTGCCATTGAACCATTGGTAGTACTCGATAAGGCTAATATGGCCTCTGCAGCATCCCTCGCACTGTAAAGGGAAGGATATTCCGTAAATCCTTCTTGGTCCCTTGTGCCTAGTAGATTCTGGAGTTTGGTATATTCTTCTGCTCCCTTCCAGGCAATTCCATGCGCTCCAATCGATTCTTTTACAAGCGGACCAAGGCTAATCATCTTTTCATAAACTTGGGTATAATCGCGGTCTACAACGTGAATCCTAGGAAGATTTTTCCCTGGAATGGGATCATGTTCTCCATTCTTCCAATCAGGCACTTGACCAAATGGCTGAGCGATCTCATCAGGCGAATCATGAAGTAAGGGAGTTGTAACAATATCTTTATGTACCCCTGGTAAATAGGTTTTGGCAAGCTCAGAAAAAACTTGGGCAATTCCTTTAAAAATATCCCAATCCGGCCTTGCTTCAAAAGGAGGATCAATGGCTGGATTAAAGGGATGAACAAAGGGATGCATATCTGTACTACTTAAGTCAAACTTCTCATACCAAGTCGCTGCTGGAAGAATGATATCTGAATAAAGCGGAGTTCCAGCCATGCGAAAATCTAAACTGACGATCAAATCCGCTTTCCCTTTGGGAGCCTCTTCCCTCCACTTGATCTCTGATGGTTTTAAGGTCTGGTTTTCTTCACCTAAAACCCCGTTATGGGTTCCAAGTAAGTGTTTAAGGAAGAATTCATGTCCTTTACCTGAACTTTGCAATAGATTTTCCCGCCATAGCAAAAACACCTTCGGGAAATTTTTAGGATCATCTGGATCTTCTATTGCAAAACGTAGCTTCCCTTGCTTTAATTGATCAGCCACATATTGAACGATTTGATCCTTTTCCTTAGCTCCTGATTGCTTTGCCTCTTCCACTAATTTCAATGGATTTTGATCAAATTGAGGATAAGAAGGTAACCAACCAAGACGAGCCGCTAATACATTATAATCTGCTGTATGACGATAACGAGTTTGGGCAACCAATGGTGAAGTGAGTTCATCCAACATTAATTCATCATATCGCCATTGGTCGGATACGAAATACCAATAAGAGGTTCCATTTTGCAATCTAGGTGGCCCACCCCAATCTCTTGCCATCGCAATTTGCTGAAACCCTTCAAAAGGACGAATCTTTTCTTGACCCACATAATGGGCCCATCCTCCACCATTTTTACCTTGGGAACCTGTAAGCATGACTAAATTTAAAATCGTCCGGTAGATCATATCTGAATGGTACCAGTGATTGATTCCTGCACCCATAATGATCATCGAGCGCCCCTTGGTATCGATTGCATTTTGGGCAAATTCACGGGCAATTTGAATCACTAGATTCCGATCTACACCTGTAATCGCTTCTTGCCATGCTGGTGTATAGGGTTCTGCATCGTTATAATCTTTTGGATAATCTCCCGGCAATCCACGATCCACACCTGTATTTGCTAACATGAGATCGAAGACAGTTGTCGTATAGATGATTTCCCCTTGATATTCTAATTTTTTTACAGGAACAGAACGATGAAGAATTTCCTTCTTTCCTTCATCAAAATAAGGGAAAGCGACCATCACAACCTCATCTTGATGACCTAGAAGTGTTAACGGTGGATCCACATTTGTAATTCCCTTTTCACTATCTTCCATTTTTAAATTCCAATTCACTTTACCATCCCAACGATGGCCGATTGAGCCATTGGGAACGACAAATTGGTTTGAGTTTTTATCAAATACAACCGTTTTCCATTCAGCTTTATCCAAAGGTAGTCCTAAGTCACTAGCAACAAGGAAGCGGTCAGCTACAAAATTTTCTCCACGTTTTTTCAGTTTGATTAAGAACGGAAGATCCGTAAACTTTTTCACATAATCGGTAAAATACTCTGTTTGTTTGTTTACATAAAATTCCTTCAAGATGACATGGGTCATGGCCATCCCTAATGCAGCATCGGTTCCAGGGTTAACCGCCAGCCAATGATCCGCAAACTTAATGTATTCTGCGTAATCAGGGCTAACGCCAACCACTTTCGTTCCCCGATAACGTGCTTCTACCATAAAATGAGCATCAGGAGTACGAGTCTGTGGGATATTAGAACCCCATATCAGAATGTACCCTGAGTTATACCAATCGCTACTTTCTGGCACATCGGTTTGCTCCCCCCAGATTTGCGGCGAAGAAGGTGGTAAGTCTGCATACCAGTCATAAAAACTAAGTATCGGGGCACCGACAAGATTAAGAAATCTAGCTCCTGCAGAATAGCTAACGATCGACATGGCAGGAATCGGAGAAAAACCGACAATGCGATCTGGGCCATATTCTTGAATCGTATGTATCATCGAGGATGCGACCATCTTGTTTACTTCATCCCAAGAAGCGCGAACAAATCCACCTTTACCGCGTGCCTCTTTATATGCTTTTGTTTTTTCTGGATCACTTAAAATACTTTTCCATGCTTCAATCGGATTTTGCCCATGTTGCTTCATAGCTTCTCGCCAGAATTTTAGAAGTGTGCTTCGAACGTAAGGGTATTTCACACGTACAGGACTATAGGTGTACCATGAGAAGGTTGCCCCTCTTGGACATCCTCTTGGCTCGAATTCTGGCATATCTGGACCTGGTGAAGGATAATCAATCGCCTGATTTTCCCAAGTAATGATTCCATCCTTCACAAAAACTCGCCAACTGCATGAACCTGTACAGTTCACCCCATGGGTAGTGCGGATAAACTTATCATGTTGCCAACGACGACGATAGATTTTCTCATTATCCCGATCATAGGGTGTTACTTCACTCCATCCATCCTTCGATCGGATCTTTTCTTGTTGAAAAAACGTCCATTTCTTTAATAAAGGCGGTATCTTTTTCTTTGTCATGCTTCATTCTCCTTTGTTGGGAAAAAATACACATTTTGTGTTAGTATTTATTGACAGAAAGAAAAATATGTAGTTTTTTTCGCAAACTAGAAAAAAAAAGACAAAAAAAACACCCCTACACAAATTCGTAGGAGGTGTAAATTCCCATTGTATTCTTTTGTTATCTATTTAATCTTATATACTCGTTTTATTTTTTATACTCATCTTGCCATTCCTTGCTAGATTGTTCTTTACTGACGATCCAAAAAGTCTTGACAGGTTTGAATATTTTCAATATGTTTCTTTTTCATCTGAGTTAAAAATGAACGGGTTTCCTCATGTAATTCCATTTGAAATAAATCATCAATTTTACGAACAACCCAGGATTGTCCTTTGTTTAATAAAGATAATCGGTTGCTTAAACCTTCTTGAGCTTTCACCTTATCCGCAAAATCCCCTGTATTTTTACTAGGTACACCGCCTTCTCTTTTCACACTTTCAATCAAACCATTGGTTGACCAAGATTCATCGCTTTTAATCAGATCAAGTGGTAATTCCACATCAGGATATGCTTTTTGAAAAAAATCCAGTGTAACGACTCCAGCTTTTTCAGCTTCAAGCAATTGATTTAACAATTCGATTTTTTTATTTTCCAATCTGATCTCTCTCCTTTATGCGGTAATCCATCGTGCCCCATCTCCATTTATGACAAGGCGATGCACTGTAGGATATGTTTCCATCAGGAAATTCTAAAACTGAATATACTACATAATATATTTGTAAAAATTTTCTCCCACAAATATTTGACTCAAACTAATCATGATAAGGAGTTGTAAGTAGAATCACACTATTGTACAATAAATATGATAAATACAGTTGTAATAGCAATAACCAAAAAGGATTGATGGAAAGATGCCATCTATAAAAGAAATGTTACAACAAGTTGAATTATTAAAAGGTTTAGATGAGGAAGACTTAGATCGAATTGAAAAAATCACTGTTAGAAGTATGATTGGAGTTACAAGGGAAACGATTAGTCGTACCTTTGCCCAATTAAAAAAAGAAGATTTAATTGAAACCGATGATAAGAATCACCTTTACATCAATCCAAATGATCTAAAAGATAAAATCTAAAATTAAGGGACCAACCATATCATCCCTTTTTTCTGCCTTTTTTCATTTTTTCTTTAGCAAGACATTGGTCTAATCGTTTTACTGAACCGTTAGTGTTCCTTTCATTCCACCATGTTGATCCAGATCCCCACATACAACAGAACAGTAAAAGGTGTAACTACCAGCCTCTTTGACATCGACTATTTTTTCAACCGTTTTCCCTGGTGCCAATGATTCGTTAATCCCTAACTCATCAATCGCAAATCCATGCATTCTTTTTGCTTTGTTTTCAATGACAAATTTAACTTTACCTGGTTTAACATTGATCGTATCAGGGATAAACTTCCAATCCTCAGCCACAATGTGAACCGTTTGAATCTGATCATCTGAGGTTTGGGCTTGATTCGATGATTGTCCACAACCAGCTAGGATTCCAAGAAAAAGCAAACTGCTTACTAAGACAAGTATGATTTTTTTCATATCCTTCACCTTTTTCATTCTTAAATTTATCAATTAGAAAGTGTAACTTTCTTCCTTTAATCACTTAGAATTTGTATATTCCATAAGCAAAGATATAGGACGACTAGCAGCTTCAGCTGTGTAGCGTCACTTGTACACTTTGTGTGCTTTTAGGAGTGTAGAAATACACGGACAACGGAGCGCGTTGGAATATACAAACCCATTTATTCTTACGGTGCTAATGGTTGATCTTTGGTATCTTTTGTAATTTTTAATATTCCGGTTGCACCTTTTGTTGCATCTTTGAAGGAGTGAGTAACAATCGGATAAGCTCCTTCTTCAGGTACTCTTAATTCAACGACATAACTTCCTCCAGGTGGAATGGTAACGGTTTGTACACCTTTATCTACATTCTCTGGATAACCGTTTAAATAGACTTTTTCAAAAATAGTTCCTACAATATGAAAGGCACTAAAATTGTTTGGCCCTGCGTTCACAACATAAAAACGGATTAATTCTCCCGGTTTAGCCTCTAGAGGCTGATCTTTATATTTAAAGGCTTTTCCATTAAATGCAACCACTTGTGGTTCGCCATTCATCATATCTTCTAGATCGTTCGCATCTTTATAGAATTCACTTTGAACCAAAACGAATTCCCTTGCTTTTTCAAAGGTTTGTTCAGAATCAGCCGGATCGACGATAATGGCTCCGTACATCCCATTTGCGATATGAGCAAGCACAGGGGGTGTTCCACAATGATACATAAAGGCACCAGGAACTTTAGCCTCCCATTCATACGTAAAAGATTCACCAGGCGCAACATCCACATAGTTTTTGTCTGGAGCGATCTCTGATGCATGGAAATCCATTGAATGCGGCATATTTGGATCTTTATTCACTAAGGTAAAACGAACCTTATCGCCCTGTTTTACACGCAATACAGGTCCTGGAACGGTACCATCAAATGTCCAACCTTGATAATATTTATCTTTTGCAATTTCAATCTTATTTTGTGTTATATAGAAAGTAATATCGACCGCGTTTCCATTTCGCTTAATTTCGGCAGGATATTTCGGTTGACCAATAAATTGCTCTGATTTTTGGTCTTGATTTTGCCCTTGGCTTTGGTTCTGTGCATGATTTATAGAAAGTTGTCCAGTGCTACATCCAGCTAAGCCAATGACTACAGCGATTGCTCCTATAAAAAAGGCCATCTTCATATTAGCTCTCATTTTGTGTCCCCCTTCACCTTTTACACTATGGTAATAGTAACAAATCCTCACAAAAAAATATATGATAAAAATCACATTTTCGTAAATACAAGAATACATTTCGGACTCAACAAAAAAGGCACCATTGCCACAATTATGACATAGGTACCTATATTTTGGTTATCTAGATAGTTGCAAAAAACTTCTTTTTCATCACTTCAATTTCTGTTTCATGCTTAAATTGGCGATTTGCGAGAAGTTCTAAACTGGCCTCGATACTATCTAAACGTTCATTAATACTCTTGATGTCTCTCTTGATTTCTGAAATCTCACCTTTAACCCCAGAAATTTCTGCTCTCATTTCTTGTTGAAATTCGCCTAACTGTTTTTGAATGGCATATATCCCTTCAAAAAGCTTGTCCATATCCAATTTCAACACCGCCTCTTAATCATAAATATATTTAATCTATTATATCATAAATCTGAATCATAAAGTGATCATTTCACTCATCCAAATCAAGTAAACCCTTTTTAATCGCAAATTTCACTAATTGTGGGCGAGTGGTGAGCTGTAGTTTTTCCATAATCTTTGCTTTATGGTTCTCCACCGTCTTCACACTAATAACAAGCTTATCAGCAATTTCTTTATTAGAATAGCCTAAGGCAACAAAGGACAAGACTTCTTTCTCACGAGAAGATAGTAAATCTAATGAATCTTGTTCTTCCTTTTCTGCAAAATTTAGATAGCCTTCAATTAACCGTTTTGTAGCAGTGGGATAGAGATAAGCTTCTCCCTTACGAACCGTTCGAATGGCGTGTAACAATTCTTGACTTGGTGCACTTTTTAGAATATAACCTGAAGCGCCAGCTTTTAATCCACGGAAAAGATACTCATCGTCATCATGCATTGTTAGAATTAAGACTGATAAATGAGGCATCGCTTTTTTTAATTCTGCAGTAGCGGAAAAGCCATCTTTTCCATGTGGCATACTGAGATCCATTAACACGACATCTGGTTTTAGTTCCAATGCCTTGTTAATCCCCTCATTTCCATCAGCTGCTTCCCCTACAACCTCCATATCGGTTTGGGCATTCATTAACATCATTAATCCAGATCGAACCACTGCATGATCATCCACTAATAAGATTTTGATCTTATCCAATCTTCTCCTCCCCCTTTTGTAAAGGAATATGGACCTCAATTTCTGTCCCTTTCCCTAGTTGAGAAGTAATATGGAAGGTCCCCCCCAACATGGAAGCTCGTTCTTCCATTCCGTATAAACCTACCCCTTTATCATGACGCCCGATATCCTCCATTGAAAATCCTTTTCCATAATCTTTAACCTTCAAAACCACTTCATTTTCTTTTTTGCACATCGTTAAATCAACTCGATCACTATCTGCATATTTGGCTACATTGGTTAATGCTTCTTGACTAATTCGATACAATGCAGTTTCAATGCTGGAAGCTAATCGTTCCTTGTCCCCTGAATATTCAAAATTAATTTGAATTCCGAATGTATCACCAAACGTCTTTATATATGATTTAAGTGCAGCAATTAACCCTAAGTCATCTAAGGCAGAAGGCCTTAATTCAACAGCCATATGTCTAATTTCTTCTAGAGTTCGCTTTGTCGTCACCCTTAATTGTTCCAAATGCTGTCTTGCTTCTTCACTTTTTAAAATCGGTTGCATATATTCTAATCCTAATAATACACTAAAAATCGACTGTCCAATCCCATCATGTAATTCTCGCGACAAGCGTTTTCTCTCCTCTTCTTGCGCACGAATCATGGAAGCAGCAAGCATATTATGGATCCGATTCTGTTCCTTTTTGCGATAATCGCTCAAATTTCGAATAGACAAGATGGTTAAAGGCTTTTGGTCTGCTCCCAAAAAGTTTGAAGTACTAATTGAAACAGGAATTTTAGAATCATTTTTATGATTTAATTGCAATTCATAGTAGGATAGCTTGTGGTGGTTTAAAAAACATTTATCATATTCACAAATTTTTAATTTACCATTCGTGTCTTGACAGATATTGCAGAAAATATCTGGTACGATTTCGCCTCCAAGCAACTCCTTAGCAGTATCATTCATTTCAACTATATTCTTCTGTTCATCTAAAACCATAATTCCATCTGAAACATGTTGAAACACAGTAAGTAATCTTTCCCGATCAGCTCTTATCGCTTTGTCTTTACGATAAATGGTATAAAAAAAAATAGTAGATAAAAAAATGGTGCCCAAAAATAAGATGAGTTCGTTCATTAAATGACTACCTTTCTTTCATGTCCAACAATTTTTGTGATAAGTAAAAAAAATTCGCAAATGAAATTGAAACAATATAATTATATTGATAAACTTAATTATGATTATAACAAAAATATAACATTTTAAGGAGAAAAAAAGGCTATGAAATTAATTCTACCTAAAGAGCATGGCGCATGGGCAATGTGGATTGCACCCTATATCATTGGCTTTCTTGTTACCGATTTTCACTGGTTCCATATCCTTCTCTTTATTAGTATCTTTTTTGCATATATATCAATTTCTCCTTTTTTGCAAGGGATTAAAAGGCCTTCGGATCGGAAAGAGTGGTGGAAGTTATCCTTTACCTATCTAGCCATTTCATTCCTTCTTAGCATCCCTTTTCTTATTTGGTTTCCTAAGTTACTTTCTATTATTTTAATGATCATTCCCTTCTTTTTGATCAATCTATATTTTGCTAAGCAGAAAAAAGAAAGGGCATTATTCAATGACTTCAGCGCAATGGTATCGCTTACGTCAACATTGCTTGCGTCTTACTATATCGGTAGTCATCAACTAGATGAGAGAGCCTACTATTTATGGTTGTTAAATTTACTCTTTTTCTTTGGAACCGCGCTATTTGTCAAAACTTTATATCGTGAGAAAGAAAACAAACGTTTTAAATGGGTCACTAATCTCTATATGATATTCCTCCCTTTATTGGGTTTCTTATTTTCTGAGTTCTATTTGATATTGGCTTACTTATTTTCTATGGTAAAGACACTATCAACACGTGCTGGAGCCCCTTTAACGCCTAAAAGGGTCGGTATCCTTGAAATTATCAATACGATTTGGTTTATCATTTTTGTCGTCTTAAGTGTAAAATGAAATAAAACCTGAAACGAGGAGTGACTTTTTTGACAACTACTAAAGAAGAAATTCGCAAACTTTTTTTAGAAAAACGAAGAAAGCTAGATCCACATGAGGTTACCATACACTCTAGAAAAATACTTGAACATTTATTTGAATCTCCTATCTTTTATCAAGCCAAACATATTATGACTTATATGAGTTATCAAAACGAAGTTCAAACAGATGACCTTGTTTCTAAAGCCATCAACTTACAAAAGGTCGTATCGGTGCCAGTATGCAATCCAAAAGATACAACGCTTTTCCCCAGTCAAATAACAGGTTTAAGTATGATTGAAAAAGGATATTTTGGTCTACGTGAGCCAAAAAAAGAAATGATTCGTCCTGTTGATCCGAAGAAAATCGACCTAGTCATCGTGCCTGGTGTTGCTTTTGACCCTAAAGGAAACCGTATTGGTCACGGAAAAGGCTATTACGATCGTTTTCTAGAGACCTTAAACCCTTTAGTCCCTAAAATTGGTCTAGCCTTTCAATCGCAAATCGTTAGAGAACATTGGCATGTAAGCCAGTGGGATATTCCAATGGATGGAATCATGACGGAAGAAGGATGGGTTTACAAAAACTTTTAAAGGAGTTTTTCTGATGGAACACCCACATGCATCAAAAAAAATCATCAACTTAATTCCCTTATTCGCAGATTTGTCAGAGCAAAATAAAGAATTATTAAAAAATGCCCTTGTTGAGCGAACTGTAAGAAAAGGAACGGTTTTATTCGTGGAACACGATCCAGCAGATGCCATTTATTTCCTTCGCAAAGGAAAGGTTCGCTTAACCAAGTCAACACCTGATGGAAAAGAACTCATCTTACATATACGAAAACCTGGTGATCTCTTTGCAGAGGTTGCCTTATTTAGAAAAACGATCTATCCTGCCACCGCTGAAATGATTGAAGACGGTGAGGTTGTCATCATTAGAAATCAAGATCTTGAACAGATTATTATGCGTTATCCTGAGATTGGAATTTCTATTATTCAGATCATGGGAGAACGTCTCCATCAAGCTCAATCCAAATTACGTGATGTTACATTATATGGAAAGTTAGGGGCTTTATCTGCTTCATTAGTTCGTCTTGCAGAAGAATATGGTGTGAAGACCGAAGAAGGGATTGCTATTCAATTAACTCTTACCCACCAAGAATTAGCTAATTTTATTGGAGCGGCAAGGGAGAATGTAAATCGGATGATGTCAACTTTAGAGAAAAATGGGATCCTAACCATGAAACGAGGGGAAATTGTAATTAAAGATCTGGAAGAATTAAAGAATTATATTAATTGAAAAAATGTATTTTGTACATAGCGTCCGTTGTTCGCCTCTTTCTTTGGTGTACAAAATACATTTTCTACGGAAAAGGATGATTATCCAACAATTCCTTTTTCTTTAAGTGCCTCTAGGGCTTCTTGTTCTTTTTCTTCTTTGATTTGATACTCTAATTTACCGTCGGTTATTTTTGCACAACGTCCTCCAAAAGGTTTTAACATTTCTTTAATCTCTTTTAAATCTGCTGTTGTTTTTAAATCATAAAATACTTTCATCTTTCTCTTCCTTCCTCTCATCATTTTACTAGTTTAAAACATTCCTAATTTTTTCTTTGCTTCATCAGTCATTTTATCAGGTGACCAAGCTGGTTGCCAGACTAAATTTACATCGACGTTATTTACCCCTTCAATAGAACGAATGGCTGATTCTGCTCCAGCAGTAATACTGCCATGTAATGGACAACCTGGTGTTGTTAAGGTCATTACTATATACACATCATTTTTTGATGATACTTGAATATCGTAGACAAGACCAAGCTCAATAATGTTTAAACCTAATTCTGGATCATAAACTGCTTGTAATACATCACGTACTTGTTCAACGGTCACCATTTTAATTCCTCCTACATTTTAAAAATTCGAAGTACCAGATATGAATAGAGAAATCCACCCATCACCATGATACTATTACTGATGATAACTCCTATGGGGAGTTTAACCCCAATCGCTAAAGCATTGCCAATCAATCCAATAAAGAGTAGAAGAAATGCCCATTTTCCTTTTTTCTCATCCACCATGTCTTTTAACATGGGCACATTTTCTTTTCCCACTTTTTCACTATATTTATCTGTCCAACATAAGAAGGGTATGATTTTAAATAGATAGCCTAAAATGCTAAAACCAATCCACCCCATGATGAAAAGGTAAGCAAATGGGAGTAAATAAGCTTCTTTAAATAAGAAAAAGCCAATCGGTGAAACACTAAACAATCCTGCCGCAAAGTAAACAGCATAAATAGCGGCCTGAAAGCCAATATCTAATTTCGACTTCATTTTATGCTTAATAATTAGCTTGATTTGGTAAGCAAAAAGTAAAAATCCAACCAAAAGCAATCCGAAAGCAAAAAGAATTAAACTTGTCCAACCCCCAAAGATTCCTGTAACCGTTAGGATGATTCCTGATTGAATGGCCAAATAAATCCACTTTGCATATTGATCTGAATAACCATGGGCTAAGGAAAACATAGGTGCCATTTTATACGAAAATCCGATAATGACCGAGGTTAACCAACCCACTGTCCCAAAAAGGATATGAGAATAAAAAATTTGTTCATGAACATTTGTAAACCAACCATACTGATAATCTAAGACGAGCAATAGCCCAAATAATACGGTCATAAAAAGATAGAAAACGGCTGTTACAATAATGACCGACATCATATTCCAGCTAGGGATTTTGCCAACACCAAGAAAAATGTTGAGTACAAATAGCAAAACCCCAGTAAAAGCAAGGCTACCGAACAAGGCCATCCAGGCAGTATTAACTGTCCACAGGCCGTAGACTAAGCCGATAACCCCTGTTACATAAGTCCAAAATTGAATTCGACTTAAGCGATTGCTATAGATCGAAACAAATAAAGCAACCGGCACCAACTGATACATGACACCCATTACAACCATGATCAGAAAACCAAGAATAAAGGTATGTGCTAACACCCATATATCATTTGCATGGTAGATCCCTTCAGATAATGTAAATGCCGATTGGTAAAAAAAAATCAAATAAAAAAGAAAACTGAGGATGCCTATGATGAGAAACCGATAGCTTAACTTAATATCTCCCATCGAAGAAGGTAAAGGGTTCATCTTAACCCTCCTTTTTCGTGATGAGGATTTCAAAACCGCTATCTTCTCTCGGCGTTACTTCATAGGTATAGCCCTTTTGGTCTAGTTCCTCAAATAAAAACATCGGCTTGCGATCATTGATAATTTTTAATTGTTCCCCTGATTTTAATTCTTCTAGTGCTTTTAAGGTTCGTTGCATGGGTTCAGGCGGTGTAAGCCCACGATTATCTAATACCAACATCTCTTACATCTCCTTTGTAAAGGTGATTTTCCAATGATCCTCTTCAAGTTGTTCTACCGTATTTGCAAAACCTCTTCCTTTCATTACATTTAATAAAGGGATTGGATTGATCACAGCGTGTAAAATAAATTGATCATCCTGTTGTAATGTGTCAACAGCATCCATAATTACATGAAATGGCTCTTCCTTTGCTTTTTGCATCTCTCTTACATCTAACTCTACTACATTTCCACTACGAATCGCTTCTACTGCCATATTTAATCTCTCCTTTACATAATTCCTATTTCTTCATCAGCTAAGTAGCATTAAGGGTCCGATTCCCATAAGTCACCGTACTGCCTCTGCCCGTCTTCTAATGTTACCATTAGTTTACTTTGGAATTTTTACCGTGTCTGTGATTTTTATCATAGTGATAGTGCAAAGTTTATTTTATAATTTTTCTAGAGATGAAAAAGAGGTGGTCGTAATGTACATACCCGATTATAATCAGGCTCCTTTTATCACGATCTGGGAAGTTACAAGAGCCTGTGCGTTAAAATGTTTGCATTGTCGAGCAGAAGCACAATATCACCGTGACTCTCGGGAGTTAACAACAGAAGAAGGGAAACGATTAATTGATCAAATTGCTGAAATGGAAAGCCCTTTACTCGTTTTCACAGGTGGCGATCCTTTAATGAGAGAAGATATTTTTGAATTTATGGAATATGCGATTCACAAAGGACTACGTGTATCGATGACACCGAGCGCAACCCCTAAAGTAACCAAGGAAGCGATGCGCAGATCAAAAGAAGTAGGCCTTGCAAGATGGGCTTTTAGCCTTGATGGTTCAACTGCTGAAATTCACGACTATTTCCGTGGTACAAAGGGTTCCTATGAATTAACGATGAAGAGTATTCAGTATCTAATGGAACTAGAAATGCCAATCCAAATCAATACCACTGTGAGCCGTTTTAATATCCATGACTTAGAAAACATCGCGCGAAAAATTGAGCAATTTGGTACAGAGTTATGGAGTGTTTTCTTTTTAGTCCCAACTGGCCGAGGACAAATCAAAGATATGGTTTCTCCAGTTCAACATGAAGAAGTATTTCGATGGTTACATCAGTTAAAATCAAAAGTTTCCTTTGATATTAAGACGACAGCAGCTCCACATTATCGCCGATATGTCATGCAACAACAAGCAGAAGAAATTAATTCCCAGATTAAAAAAGTAAGGGACAATATTGGTAGAGCTGCCGGGATCAACGATGGTAAAGGTTTTGTCTTTATTTCCCATATCGGTGATGTTTACCCAAGCGGTTTTTTGCCCGTACTTGCTGGTAATGTAAGAAATATTCCTTTAGCCGATATTTATCGTCATTCTCCGATCTTTACTAGTTTACGTGATCCAAACCAATACAAAGGAAAATGTGGAGTTTGTGAATATCGAGAGGTTTGTGGTGGTTCAAGAGCACGAGCATATGCGGTCACAGGGGATTATTTGGAAAGCGATCCATTCTGTATATACCAACCCAATATACAAAAATAGCAATAAATTTTTTGTAACATATGCCTATTCATTTACATAGACATATATCAGGGTAGTTAGTGAACTATAGGATTCTTTTTTAACTAGAAAACGCACAAAAATGACGACTTTTTCAAAGCGTACTTCGATTACTTTTGTGGGGTTTGAAAAAGCCTGCAAATGCATGCAGGCTTTTTTAGAGGAGGGTTTTGTCAAAAAGAAGCTATCTGAGAATCAACTCAAGAGAGCCACATAACAGTTGAGTTTTGTTATGTATAAGGGGAAAAATCCCCCTCTACTTTAGAAGTAGAAACCACCAACAAACCAGAAGAAGATAATTACTAGAAGGATGAACAATAATAAGGTTCTGAATCCATACCATCCGTATCCGTCAGCCATTTAATTACACCCACCTTATTTATATTAGAGTTTCTGTTGTGGTGTAGAAAAAGGGGGAAAGTTCCCCCCTTCCCTATTACCACCAAGTACCGCCTACAAACCAGAAGAAAATAATCACAAGAAGGATGAACAATAACAATGTTCTATATCCTCCGTATCCATATCCATATCCCCAACCATTGGCCATTAACTATCCCTCCTTTTCATTTTTCTACCATACATTATGAAAAAGGTATCTAACTTGTATAGTTATTTGTACTCTTTACAATAAAAATAGGGGTTTACCTAGTAATAGCCATATCCTCCGTATCCATAACCGCCCCAACCACCGAAAAAGCCCAAGAAGAGCCAGATAAAGAGAAAAATGATGATTATCCACCAAATCCAGGACCATCCTCCAGCAAAAAAGTTCGTATTAGCTGCCATGCTTTCACCCCCTTTCACTAAAAACATCCATATCCGTTATAGCCATACCCTCCATAACCAAACCCTGTAAACTTCCAGAATATCCATAAAAATAGGAAGATTATAATGATCAACCAAATCCAAGACCATCCATAGCCTGCTTGATTTATTTTTGCAGTCAACATCTTCCCCTCCTCTCAAAATTACCTGGATAGAGAGAAAACAATTATCCTTTTTTTTACTTCTAAAAAAGGGGGAAGGATCATCCTTCCCCTTCTCTAGTTACTACCACCAAATACCGCCTACAAACCAGAAGAAAATAATTACAAGAAGGATGAACAATAACAATGTTCTATATCCTCCCCATCTGTATCCATCTGCCATAAAAAATCCCCTCCTTTTAACTTTTCATTGCTTTCTGTCGAGAACTTTTATTTGTCCTCTGTACTATAACCTATGAAAAAACCATGATTCTTGTATAGTTTAATAGCCTATCTTTTTTAAAAATGTGTAAATACCCTATAGAATCCAGATTCCTTTAAAGAAAATCCAGATAAAAATAAAAATGATAATAATCCACCCAATCCAACCAAATCCTATTAAATTAAGATGCGCCATAAAAATTTCCTCCTTTCTTTAGAAAATGTTGAATTGTTAATATCTTTTTATGGCGCTGCGCAAGTTTTTTAGAACAAACCCAACAATAACCAAATAAAAATGAAGATAATGATAATCCAGATGATCCAGCCAAAACCTCCAAAAAAGTTTACTCTAGGCATAAGCATATATCCTCCTCTCTATTCTAGGATTATTCATAGTTTATGTTGATTAATTGTTCTACGCTTGTTTATTCAACCATTTACATAAAAAATCCGCACAAGATTGCCCACCAAAGTAACAACCTCCTTCGAAGCGTATTCCGATTACTTTTTTGGGGTCCCATAATAATGAAAAAAGGTTTGTATATTCCATCGCGCTCCGTCATCCGTACCCTTCTATGAATAAAGATTACGGAGAAAAGGGCACTTCTGAAGGCACACAAAGTGTACAAGTCGTGCTACACAGCTAAAGCTGCTAGTCACGCTATGTCGCAGCTTATGGAATATACAAACCCTTAAATGACATATGGATAACCTATAATAAGAAACTCATAAATAACGTTGCTATTCCAAAATAAATCATCATCCCCACAATATCGTTAATCGTTGTAATAAATGGTCCTGAAGCAACAGCTGGATCAATCTTTAAACGTTGAATTAAAATGGGAATCGTTGCTCCAGATAAAGTTGATACAACCAAAGTGCAGAATAGGGATAAACCAACAACAAGGCCTAACATCGGATTACCCTGCCAAAAATAGGTGATTAAGGTAATCATCAATCCAGCAACTGTACCAGTAATTAATCCAGTCCCTAGCTCTCTTCTTAACATGTGTAATAGATCCTTTTTCTCCCATTCTCCAATAGATAATCCTCTTACCACGACAGCCAAGGCTTGAGTCCCAGCATTCCCTCCTGTACCACCTATTAACGGGATAAAGACTGCTAGAATCGTTACTTGCTGTAATGTTGCCTGAAAGTGACCAATAATCGTTGCGGTTCCCATTCCAATAAAAAGAAGCATAATTAGCCAAGGTAACCGACGTTTGGCTGACTCGAAAGAATTCGTATCAAAAAGATCATGACCATTTATCGCCGAAAACTTCGAGATGTCTTCTGTCGCCTCTTCACTCATGACATCCATTACATCGTCAACCGTAACAATCCCTACTAAACGTTCTTGTTCGTCGATGACAGGCAATGCCAAAAAATCATACTTCTGAACAATATCGGCAACTTTTTCCTGATCTAGTCCGACATAAACAGACACAACATGTTCAGACATGATATCTTTAATGAGTGCACTTGAATCTGCGATGATTAAGTCTCTTAATGAACATACCCCAACTAATCGATGCTCCTCATCAACCACATATAAATAATAGACTGTTTCTGCATCTGGGGCTTCTTTTTTCAGTTGCATAATCACCTGTTGAACAGTATAAAATGCTGGAATGGCCACATATTCAGTTGTCATCAAGCCACCAGCTGTATCCTCTGGATAGTTGAGTAAGCTTTTAATCTCCTTTGCTTCTTCAACATTTAATAATTTAAGGTATTGGTCTTGGTTTTCAACTTCCAATTCACCTAAAAAGTCTGCAGCATCATCCACATACATCTGTGCAAGCATCGCAGAAGCATAGGTCGGTTCAAGACGTCCAAAGATGATCTTCTGTTCCTTAATCGGCAGATGCTGAAAGATATCTGCCATCTCTTCTGGAGATAAAAATTGAAAAAGTCTATTTTGATCTTCTTCATTTAATCCTTGAAAAAACTCGGTTTGCTCATAAACGTGCAGATCAAAAAAATCTTTTCGAAATAGCTCTATTTGACCTAATTCAATGAAGCGGACTAATTCTCGGAAAAATTCTTCTTTGTTTGTTTCATCTAAAATAACCATAAAGCTCCCTCCATTCTGTAGAGGGAGCTTATTTATCCTGTTCATCAAGTTGAAATAAAGCTACCCTCTACATCCATATTTAATTTTATACACCTAGGACTCGGGTCACTTTTCAACTTCGTCACCTCAATAAACCCTTCAAAAAAGAAGAGAGTTTATTTTTTTTCAACACTCCTATCATAACGAACAAGCATTTATCTGTAAAGGTAAGATCGATAAGTCATGGGGGATATGTATAGTTTATGGATCATTTATTTGAGAAAGGTTGGGAAGTTAGAGAATACGAAGATCAATTGGTAGTTGAGATCGGGTAGGAGGCTGGCCATTATTTGACCAGCCGACCTCCCACAGCACCGTACGTACCGTTCGGTATACGGCGCTTCCAAAGTTTACACGTCACTTCGCAGAATAACACTCGCTAAAACTTAGATATCCAGCTCGCTTAAATCGCTCGTTAGATAGGGCTTTTGTCAAGATAGGGCTATGAGCAGTACGCCAATAGCCTTTTCTTGTATTCGCCCACATCCACGCTTGCTCCTCACTC